>JBEISW010000154.1:0-5632 GCA_040375215.1 Crocinitomicaceae bacterium
AAAACAAAGGTTCTTTGGGCAAATCATTGCCCAATTCCTTGGCATGATCTGCATAATTTCTTCCGATACAAACAATCTTCATGTCTATGGTATGATATTAATTTTAGCTGACCAACTCTTGCTTCCACTCTTTGCGCTGATAACATAAACGCCTGCCTCCAAGTGCAACTGGATTGATTCATTGGCTTGAATGTTATTGAAAATATTGCAATGCTTTCCCTGAATATCATGCACCACCAATTCATCCATGTGGTGTTGAATTTGCAACTCTCTTTGGTTCCAAATGCACCAAGGTTGTTTAACATCCTCAGCAACTTGAAGAACTCCAGTATGAACAGCAAGCGCATACTGACCAGGAAGGATTTTTGAAAAATCAAAGCGACCATTCCCATTGGCAGCGCTTCCCATCGTATTCAAAGTTGCATCGGAATACAACGACCAATTCTCACCGTTAAATGGTCTGTACATCAGGTGAACACTGTCCTCATCCATTCCCCAGGCATTGATTTGCGCAAAAAATGAAGAATCGTATTCTGCAGCATTGGATTGATAAAAACGCCATTTCCCAGACAAGACGGCATCCTCAGATCCTTGCCAATGAATCTCCAACATTCTATCCGGACTGATAAACCAATCCGTCCCATCCAAATAGGGATGAAACTCAGCCTCTGCAAAATGACTCTCTGCTCTAAACCAAATGCTATCTGCACTTCCCATGGAGGTGGGATTAACACTAAAGTCTGCATAGGACAAATCCACATTGCCCGTTGCATACAAAATACGCTCTTCGGCCAATACAGCTTGATGCAATTCACCGTTGCGATTTATTACAACATCTGTCGGAACAAAATCAAATCCAATCAGTACTTCTTGCACAGCGTCTGTATGCACATAACCTTGATACTCCCATTCTCCATTGGGCTTGCGAAAACCCAGTTGCATCGGCATACTGGTATTGGATTGGTTTTGGTGGTTTAAATGGTGTTCGACAATCACGGTGACCATATTAATCGCAGGAACCTCTGCAGGCTCAACAGAAAAACTTTTCACCCTGTATTCTGGAAATCCAGGTTGAAAAACAAATGTGTTGAAAAAAGCAGTTAAATCATAACCCGTATAGGCCTGAAAAAAATCTCGCAAATCTGATGAGCTGTGACTTGAAAAAGCACGTTGTGCTTGATAATCGCGGCAGGCAGAAAAGAAAGCCTGATCGCCCATCAAGTAACGCAAGTTGTGCACCACCCATGCGCCTTTGCGGTATACCGTTGAACCATAAGTCAACGGATGAGGAACTCCTGAAACAGGCCACCATCCGCCATCAGTAACGTGGGTGGAGGTAAGCACTTCTTTGTGCAATGCCTTTTGTTCTTCCCAGTAAGCAGATGAACCGTACAAACCCTCTAAAGCCAATGACTCACAATAGGAGGCCCAACCCTCATTGAGCCACATGTCCTCCTGTGTGCTACACGTAACTGCATCACCCCACCACATGTGACTCAATTCATGCGCATACAAGGTCTCGTAGGATAAGTTGCCGTTTATGGCAAACAGCGGATAAGCAATATTGCCAACATGTTCCATGGCTCCACCATTGAAAGGGACAGCGACGTAACCAATTCTATCAAAAGGGTATGGACCAAAACGACCCTCGAAGTGACCAGTGACCAATGGTAGATGCTGCAAACTGTTTTTGAAATTGGTCGTATCGGTTGATTTTGAAGACAACCACATAGGAATCACATCCCCATCTTCAGAAACCCAATCATCTTCCACTCGAACGTATTGACCCGCAGCAACTGATGCCAGGTAAGAAGGGATTGGTTGCGCCAATTCCCACTCAAACCATCTGTTCCCTTCCGCATCTGTTGATTCCGAAATCAACACTCCACCGCAATAAGCCGCGTGATTGGACAATGTTTTTACAACAATATGATAAGTTGCGCGATCATTGAAATCGTCAATGCAAGGATGCCAAGCGCGACCCAAACAGTGCGGGTCTTCAGAAAAACCAACACCCAAATTATAAGCGTATTGACTGTTGTAATAAAAACCACCCCAACTGGCATCCGTTTCCGGAGAACCATGGTAATAGGTCGTAACATCAATTGTATCACCTGCAGCTGCAATGGTGTTTACAAAAAGCGAATGTGTTGTCTTGACGAAGGTTGCTATTTGATCATTTACTTTGACACTGTCAACGGTCATTCCCCAAAGGTCCAAATGAACAATGTCCGTAGGCTGTGACATATGAATACTGGCCCGCGCTTCCCCCTTGATTTGCTGGGCTGCAAATCCAGTAAAATCCAATATCAAATTTTGATGAACGACCTCCATCGTGTCCAAGCGAGCTTGATTGGATCGCAACATGATATGCTGGTGACTGCATCCAACTTTGACTTGAGAAAAAATAGGAGTTGTAACAAACAACAAAAAGAAAAAAAGTGTTCTAGACATAATAAAAACTATTGATCCAACGGTCAAAGACAAAATCAACGGCTTCTTCATTGGGATGACAACCATCTGGTTTGTAAAAAACATAATCCCTTAATTCATCCACCACCCATTCATAAGAAGGAAAATAACGAGCATCGCTGGACTGGGTCAGTCGATGACACAATACACGAAGCATTGATTTGGACAAGTTGTTCTCCATCACACCCAATCTTTCATGACGAACTGGACTCACCGTAAAGACAATTTTCACATTGGGATTGAAGGCCTTGATTTCTTGTATGGTCTTTTGCCACAAATCATAAACCGCATCCATATCGAGTAACTCCTGCTCGAAATCCAATTGATTCAGTCGCTGACAATTTCCCACGTGACAAGATAACGGCAGATACTTCCATGCATATGCTGTTCCCAGAGTGACAACCAAAACATGAGCTTTCTTTAAATTCAACTGAATTTGATTACCCACCCAATCAATGTCTTGTATCAAATCGGACTCCTTGGCATGATTTAAAACTTTACCGCCGGCCAAACATTTGAAGAGTTGGTCATTAAATACAACCTGTTCTTTTGGATTCCAACTTCTATCTCCGAGCGCATAACGCAACCAATGGGCAATCACTTCAGGTTGAAACAATGTTCCCATGGGATTGGACAATACATCCCAGCCTTTCTCTCTGCAGCGCAAAGCCATTTCATTAGAGAAACAAGATCCAAGCATAACAGCATTGACAGCGTTTGGAACTTCCCAATCCATCCAGCCCAACCAATATCTTGAAAGCAATTGACTCATCACGCTTTAAAATTAATTTGACCACAAGCAAAATCTCCTCTGGGACATGACTTTTTTCCATGCAATCCGCAAGGGCGGCAAGGCAGTTCCTCTGTTGTTTCCAAAACCAAACTGTTGGATGAAAGAGGGCCGAACCCAAAATCAGGAACAGTGCTGCAGAAAAAAGCCGTTACTGGAGCATTCATGGCTGAACAAAGATGCAAAGGACCACTGTCATTCACGAAATTCATCCTTGCATGTTTCATCAATGCTGCTGATTGCATCAATGTCAATTGACCCGCCAAAACTTGAACATTTCCTAATCCCCACCCCTTTTGAAATCTCGATAAAAAATCAAGATCACCAGGACCTCCCAATAAATAGATGGCTCTATCAGAATGTGCTTCAGCAACTGCTTTCCAGACATTTTCAGGCGCCCGTTTGGTTTCCCACACTGAAGCGGGACTCATGGTTATAAAATCAGTTTGAGTCCACTTTTCAACCAACTTTTCATCCTCAACGGAAGGATACAATTTGGGCAAATGACGCTCGTCTGATTGAATCAAATCCATCAATCGATCTACCTCATGTTTACCTGGAGCCATCACATACTGGACCAGATGCTTAAAGAAAATTCCCAAAACACTTTGATCATAAGCCCATTTCACTTTTGACTTAGATAACAACGCGAACAAAGACATTGTAAAATACCGCTGCACCAAATACAACTCATCAAACTCTTCTTTTCTGATTTGTTGCAATAAAAACCACCAAGACTTCCATTTGCTCTTTTTATCCCAAACCCAAACCTTGTGCACTCCGGGATGTGCCTTGAAAAAAACTTCATTCCCCTTTCTGACCAACACATGCACCTGCTCGCCGCGCTGAGCAAGGGATTCAACAGCAGCTGTAGCCAGGATAGCATCGCCAATGAAAGCAGTTTGAATGAGGAGCGATTTTTTCATTATACAGCTACTTCATGCTCGCGCAAAGCATCGTTTAGTGAAGTTTTCAAATCCGTGCTTTCTTTTCTTTGCCCGATAATCAAAGCACAAGGAACACCATATTCCCCTGCAGGAAAAGCCTTATTGTAAGTTCCCGGAATAACAACAGAACGTTCAGGAACTTCACCCACATAGATGATGGGTTCAGCCTGAGTTACATCAATAATCTTGGTGCTTTTGGTCAATACAACATTGGCACCCAACACTGCCTCTTTTTTCACCCTTACTCCCTCAACGACAATGCAACGAGAACCAATAAAGCAGCCGTCCTCTATGATAACAGGTGCTGCTTGCAAAGGTTCCAACACACCGCCAATACCCACACCACCACTGAGATGAACATCCTTACCAATTTGCGCACAAGAACCAACAGTGGCCCAAGTGTCTACCATAGTTCCTTTGTCCACATATGCACCAATGTTCACGTAACTGGGCATCATGATTACCCCGCTAGACAAATAAGCCCCGTATCGCGCTACAGCATGTGGAACAACACGAACACCCAACTCAGCATAATTTCTTTTCAACGCCATCTTATCATGGAACTCCATTGGCCCAGCCTCAAAGGTTTCCATTTTGCGAATGGGGAAGTACATCACCACTGCTTTTTTAACCCATTCATTGACTTGCCAGTCTCCATTCTCTAGAGGCTCCGCAACACGCAACCTTCCCTTGTCCAACTCCTCTATCACCCATTCTATGGCCTTCACCACCTCAACCTGCTGCAAAAGCGAACGATCTGACCAAGCAGATTCAATGGTTGATTTAATTTCTGTAAGCATCATGATTTAAACGTATTTTGGTCAAAAATAAGCCAAGATGGGACGACTGATAGCAATAGATTATGGTGAAAAAAAATGCGGAATCGCAGAAACCGATGATCTAAAAATGATTGCATCACCCCTTACCACAGTCCCAACTGCTGAAATCATAGATTTTCTTCAAAAGTATCTTT
This sequence comes from Crocinitomicaceae bacterium, assembly GCA_040375215.1. Classification (GTDB taxonomy): domain Bacteria; phylum Bacteroidota; class Bacteroidia; order Flavobacteriales_D; family Sanyastnellaceae; genus CAMCTV01. The sequence continues at coordinate 5,183 of JBEISW010000154.1, forward strand.
CAAAATACAAAGTGGAAGGCATTGTCCTAGGTGAGGCGCGGTACCTCAATGGCGACGCTTCAAGCACCACCGCAATTCAAGCCAAATTTGAAGAAAAGCTGAAACTGAAATTTCCCAACACCCCCATTCACCGGGTCAATGAGATGTTCACCAGCGCCATTGCGACAAGAGCCATTCAAAGCATGGATCTTTCTAAGAAAAAAAGGGAGAACAAAGGGCTTGTCGATGCCATCAGCGCCAGCATCATCCTGCGGGACTTCTTGGGCTAAATTAACAAATTAAATTATCAGGCTCTTTCCTATCTTTGTCGACCATGAAAAATTTCATTGTTTGTGCCCTATCCATCCTTGTTTTGAGCGGTTGCTCGGAATACAACAAAATATTAAAGGAAAAGGACATGAACAAAAAATACCAAGCAGCTGTCAAATATTACAATGAAGGTGAATGTCA
>JBEISW010000327.1:0-2445 GCA_040375215.1 Crocinitomicaceae bacterium
AATGTTGGAAAGCTATCAAATGGAAATCTTTAATCGATGGGGTGAGAAGGTGTTCGAAACGGATAACCCTAATCGAGGTTGGGATGGAAGTTTCATGAATACAGGTTATTTCGTGCCTGATGGATGTTACGCGCTGATTATCACTTACCGCTCAGTCTTAAGTGATGAAAAGCAAATACACAAAGGACAGATAACCTTTACCCGATAAAGATTTAGGCTTTTCTTACGAACTCTGATTTAAGTCCCATCGATCCGAAACCATCGATCTTACAAGAGATGTTATGATCACCATCTACCAAACGAATGTTCTTCACTTTGGTTCCTGCTTTAACGGGCTTTGGAGCACCTTTAACGGGCAAATCTTTCACAACAATTACGCTATCCCCATCAACCAAGGGTGTTCCATTGGAATCAACTACCTGACTAGATGCAGCTTGCGCCGCGGCTTCTTCTGCTTCTTCTGATGGGCTCCATTCATGAAAACATTCTGGACATACCAGTAAATTATCGCTGGGGTAGGTGTAAGGTGATTGACACTTGGGGCAGGGAGGTAAGTTGCTATCGCTCATGATTCTTGTTTTGTGTCGCGAATATCGAACTTAACCGCCAAATAAAAAATGAGATTATTGTCAGTCTATTGATCTTTTTAAGAATCTAATGGTCAATGGAATATTTGGATAATGTTGTACATGATAGGGCTCAAAACCATATCGCTGATAAACAATGAAGTTTTGATCAAAGGCGGTTTCTGCATAAATCGGCAAATTCAATTCAGTTGACTTTAAGAACAAAGCATCTCTAAGTTCTTTGGCTTGATTTCCTCCTTGGTATTCTTTTTTGGTTCCCATTACCCAAACATAAAGATACTCCGCTTCCTTTGGTCTATGGCTTTCCAACTCTTTTTCCATCTTCAAAATTTGTATCAAGCGACCCCACTCGAAAGCGCCCACAATCATCTTGCAATGGTCCCATAGGTCTCTCCAATTTTTTTTCCAAACGGAACTGTGCATGTAAATCAGTAACCCGTGACCATCATTAGACAAGTAAATGGCATTCCTTCTTTTTGATATGGAATAGATAAATGAAGCCAATGCTCTAACTTTTTGCGGAAATTTATCTTCCCCCAACAAGAATTGAATTTTTGGATTGACTTCGATAGCGTTGACAATGATGTCAATGACTTTATCTTTTTCTTCAGAAATGGCTAGTCTCATCAAAGCACAAATGAAATACTTTTGAAAGGTAAGTAAAAAAGGAAATTTTGCGAATTGATTTTCATACGCATCAGTGCATAGACAACCATGAACGCTCTTTGTTTAATGTTCATCGGTCAGGATTGTTTTTGGAAAGCAGAATCTGTTCAGTTGGATTGCATCCATGGTTTCTAAGTTCAGATTCATTGATGTCCGAGAAAGAATGGTTGCAAGACCTTATAAAGAAAGAAAATGTTTTGGCCATTGGTGAGTGCGGTTTGGATAAATTGTGCAAAGTGCCATGGAACTTGCAATTGGATGCTTTTACATGGCAATTGGAATTGGCGGAGAAAAGTAAGAAGCCTGTTATTGTGCATTGTGTTAGAGCACAACAGGAAATTTTGAGATTGCTCTATGATTTTAATGTTGAGTTTGTCTTTCATGGTTTTAAACGGTCTTTAAAAATGGCGCAAGACATTGTTAATGCAGGTGGTGGCATTTCTTTAGACGTAAATTTTCTCAGAACAGAAGTTGGAGGACAGGTGGCAATTTCGATACCTCATCAGTTCATTTTTTTAGAGACAGATGATCAACCAATTTCCGTTTTGGAAGCTTACATTTGCCTTGCAGAAATTTGGAAAAAAAGCATGGAAGAAGTGGAGGACATTATTTCGCAAAATGCAAAAAGAATTGGATTAAATATTAAGTGAAATGGAAGATGTTTCTTGGTTGTCCAGAACACAATTGTTAATTGGCGAGCCAGCATTGATGAAGCTTACCAATAAGCATGTAATGGTCGTTGGAATGGGAGGTGTGGGGTCTTTTGCTGCAGAGTTTATAGCCCGTTCAGGAATAGGAAAAATGACCATCATTGATGGTGATGTTGTTGATCCTTCTAACCGAAACCGCCAATTGCCGGCACTGGCTACCAATCATGGTGAACCAAAGGTTCAAATAATGGCCAAGCGCATTAGAGAAATCAATCCTGAAATAGAGCTGAATGTCATCCAAGAGTTTGTTAATCCAGATATTGTCGCTGAGCAATTGAATTTTAAGCCAGATTATATCATTGATGCCATCGATAGCATTACGCCCAAGCTAACCTTCATGAAGTTGGCTTATGAAAGCCGCATACCAATGGTGAGCAGCATGGGGGCAGGAGGGAAAGTTGATCCAACTCGTTTACATGTGGTTGATATTTCTAAGACCTACAATTGTCCATTTGCACATCAAATCAGAAAACGATTGAGAA
>JBEISW010000255.1:0-3403 GCA_040375215.1 Crocinitomicaceae bacterium
CCCTTATCCTCTGGGGCGGTGGCCGGACCCTTCCCCTTGTCAATGCTGGCGTTTGGCTGTATCGAGGAGATAGATTTTACGGACTCTCAATTAAATCACTCACCAATTCTGCGATTGATGGGTTACAAACAGGAAGATACAACCGCCATTACAGCATCGTTTATGGTAAATACATCAAAATTTCTAAAGACTTAGCTTTCAAACCTTCATTCATGTTCCGTTGGGTCAAGGGAACTAGACCCGCAATTGATGCCCAAGCGCTATTAACATACAAAAAAAGATTTAGTCTAGGGTTTGCTGCAAGAAACGGCCATGGCGTTAGCGGCATCGTGAAATTTGATATCTATAAACAACTATCCGTTTCTTACGCATATGACTTGACTCTTAACCGAATCAAATACGGATCATACCACACCCATGAAATAAGCCTAGCGCTGAAAACATGTGCCGTTCTGGGTAAAGAAAAAGAACTCTGTGCAGCTTACGAATAGTCATGGATTTCCACATAGAATCTTTTAGAGATTACTGTCTTGCCAAATCCCATACTACCGAAGAATTTCCTTTTGATGAAACTACATTGGTATTCAAAGTTCATGGGAAAATATTTGCAATGACCGACGTATTTGAGTTTGATGGCATCAATCTTAAATGCAATCCTGAAAAAGCATTAGAACTGAGAAACCGCTATGATGGCGTAAAACCAGGTTATCACGCCAATAAAAAACATTGGAACACCGTTTACTTTCCATCAGATGTACCTCAAAAATTAATTTGGGAATTGATAGACCATAGTTATGATTGCGTTTGGAACGGCCTTCCCAAATCCGTAAGAAATCCCCTCTAAGTAACTCACTTTTTACATTGAATAACTCTTTCAAATCCTAAATCAGGAAGTGAAGCATGCATCTATTTTAGCAATAACATGACGCATATGGAAAATCACTTTATCCCCTTACAAAGCCTAGCCCAACAATTGACTGACCAGTTAAACCACCTGTATAGCGGTCAATACAAAAAGGAAAGCCTTGAGTCTATGGTTAACAATGCCAGAGACCTTTATGAGCGATTGGTTGTACTAAGACACAAAGCCTATGAGCAGGAAGTGAATATCAATTCTGATGAAGAAACACCTACCGCAAGCATTGAGGTTGAATTACCCACTTTCACATTGGACTTATCTGACATATCAGTAATCGAAAACAAAAATTCTACAGAAGAAGAACTTAATCCGACACAAATAGAGACCATGGCAGATCAGCGTCAAGTTAATCTAATGGACATGATAGAAGAAGTTACCAAAACTGACCATTCTACCGATGTTGAATCAACTGAAACTTTCTTAGCGGAAACTCCTAGTGAAATTTCATCTGATTCTATCCAACTTGAATCCACTCCTATTATCTCCCTCAATGATATCCTATCGCAAAACCAAAATACTTCGACCATTTTAAACAGATTGGAAAAATCAAAAATCGATGATCTCAAAAAAAGCATCACGATGAACCAACGTTTCCAATTCGCGCGTGAACTTTTCAATGGTGATTCAGAACAATATGAGATTACCATCTCTGCATTAAACAACTGCGAGGCTGACAAAGCATTTGAAATGTTTCAGAACTATAAGCAAAAATGGGCTTGGGACGAGACTTCAATAGCCTTTATTGAATTATTGGATTTGGTTCAACGACGCCACGAAATATGAAGTTAGCGCTGGTTCCCACCCCTCTGGGCAACTTGGAAGACATCACCTTACGGGCCATTAGATACCTCAAAGAATGTGATTTTATTCTTTGCGAAGACACCCGTCACAGCAGTAAACTTCTGCAGCACTTTGGAATTCAAAAACCACTCCTCAGTTATCATCAAAACAATGAGCACCACACCCTTCACAAGGTGGTAGAAAAAATCAAGTCCAACAACTTGACATGTCTCATCACAGATGCTGGAACACCAGCCATTTCTGACCCTGGTTTTTTACTCATTCGTGAATGCATCAAAGAGGACATCACCATAGAATGCCTTCCCGGACCTACCGCATTTGTTCCAGCCCTCGTTTGCAGTGGCTTACCAGCAGAAAAATTTGTCTTTGAAGGATTTCTTCCTCATAAAAAAGGAAGAGAAACAAGAATAAAAAAAATTGCTTTAGAAGACAAAACAACTATTCTATACGAAAGTCCACATCGCATCATCAAAACGATTGACCAACTCCTAACCTTCTGCGGTCCTGATAGAGAATGCGCAGTGGTTAGAGAAATTTCAAAATTGCATGAAGAAATCTTCAGAGGGAATCTAGCCAGCGCCAAAGAATGGTTTGAAAATCATGAACCAAAAGGTGAATTTGTTGTCTTGGTATCACCTCAGAAAGATTAAATTCGCAACATGAATGCGCATTTGTCTCCAGAAGAAATTGTAAGAAGAGAAGCTTTATCCAAACTCAGAAGCCATGGAATTGATCCTTTTCCAGCTGCTGAATTTATAACCACCCATACTTCCCAAGATTGCATCAATCAATACGAGGAAGGAAAGGAAGTAACCCTTGCTGGAAGAATCATGAACCAGCGTGTCATGGGAAAGGCCACCTTTGCTGATCTTCAAGACGCTATTGGCAAAATTCAATTGTACCTCAACGTAGATGAAATTTGTCCCGGAGAAGACAAATCGCTTTACAATGATGTGGTGAAACACTGGGTGCATTATGGCGACTTCATCGGTATCACCGGTAAACTATTCACCACCAAAATGGGAGAAATCTCCATTAAAGTGCAACAGTTTCAGCTCCTGGCCAAGTCCATTAAACCATTGCCCGTAGTCAAGAAAGATGCGGATGGCAACGTCTTCGATGCATTCACAGACCCAGAGGCACGATACAGAATGCGCTATGTTGACCTTGTGGTAAACCCACAAGTAAAACACACTTTTATTCTGCGCACGCACATCATCAATGCCATGCGCGATTTCTTCAATAACCACGGTTATTTGGAGGTAGACACTCCCGTTTTACAAAACATACCAGGAGGGGCCGCAGCTAGACCTTTCATCACCCATCACAATAGCCTTGACATCCCCATGTACTTGCGCATCGCCAATGAACTTTACTTGAAAAGATTGATTGTCGGCGGATTTGAAGGTGTTTATGAATTCTCCAGAAACTTCCGCAATGAAGGAATGGACAGAACCCACAACCCTGAGTTTACTGTGATGGAAATCTACGTTGCATTTAAAGACTACAACTGGATGATGAACTTCACGGAAAACATGTTGAACCATGTTTGTCAAAAAGCATTGGAGACATCTGAAGTGCAGCATGGGAATAATGTCTTAAACTTTAAACCGCCTTTCAAGCGCGTGACAATGACGCAGTCCATATTGGATCATACGGGATTTGATATCACTGGAAAAACAG
>JBEISW010000250.1:0-3474 GCA_040375215.1 Crocinitomicaceae bacterium
AAAGGTGTTGAACAAATTGCAGGAATCTATGATCAAATGAAACCCACCATTGACGCTTTAAAAACCAAAGGCTATACAGTGAAATTTGACGATGATGACACCAAGCGCAGCGGATGGAAATTTGCTGAATATGAATTGAAAGGCGTACCAGTTCGGATTGCCGTTGGTCAGCGTGATTTGGAAAACGGAACAATTGAGGTAGCAAGAAGAGATAGCGGTGAAAAAATGTCGATTTCTATAGACGGCGCTGCAGACCGTATCCATGATTTGTTGGAAAACATCCAAGCTACCATGCTTTCAGAATGCCGAACTTTCAGGGATAACAACATCACAGAAGTCAATTCTTACGAGGAATTCAAAAAAGTTTTAGCAGAAAAAGGGGGATTCATCGCTGCGCACTGGGATGGAACTTCTGAAACCGAAGAGAAAATTAAAACAGAAACCAAGGCCACTATCCGTTGCATTCCATTGGATCAAAAAGAAGAGCCTGGAAAATGCATGGTAACCGGACAACCCAGTACTGGACGAGTCTTATTTGCCATTGCTTATTAATTCTAATTCCAATGAATACACAAGAAACCATCCTTCAGTTGATCAAAGAAAAAAGCGTTTTAAAGCAAGACGTAAATCAGTTAACAACGGATATATTCAAAGAGTTGAAGAAAGCGCTGCAAGAGACCATTGAAGACATCAAATTAAAATTTGGAAATGCTGACCAACGCGTTGAATTTTATTACAAAAACAAAGGAGACCTTCAAGCCGAAATCAAAGTAGCAGGTGACGTCTTGGTTTTTCAAATGCACACCAATGTTTTTCAATTTGACAAAACGCATCCCCTTTGGAAAAGCAGTTATTTTCAAAATGACGAAGCCAATAGTTATGTAGGTGTCATCAACATATACAACTTCCTTTCAGATTCATTCAAATACAACAGAGAACAAGATTTGGGTTATTTGATTGGTCGTATTTTCATCAACAAAGAAAAACACTTCATGGTACAGGGCAAGCGCCAGTTGGGTTTTCTGTACCAAGACATGATCAACGCTACGATGGATTACACGGCTTTGAAGAGCATTGTTGACAGCAGCATTTTGTATACATTGAACTTTGATTTATTCATTCCACCCTACGAAACAATCCAACAATTAACCGTTGATGACATTCAAAACATGAATCATGGAATAAGCGCTGCAACTGGGAAAAGACTGGGTTTTCAATTTGGCATAGAAAACAACCCTCATTAATAGGACCACACTTTAAAACTTGGGTCCTTCCAATCCATTTGATCAATAAGCATATCTACGATATGCTTATTTTTTTGCCATTCAAAAATCCAAAAATCCCATCGTTCCGCCAGATGATTCTTGGGGGTTACATGCAAGGCCCATCGTTCCATGAATTGCAATGTTTCCTCCTCCTTTCGCTTACGCGCACGTTGAATCTTTTTTTCCAACTGTTCCACCATGTGAATACTCTTCACACAATCTCCTTTGGCAGCATTGAGTAATGTGGCATCTTCCAATTCAATCCTTTTATAATGCGAGTCATAAGCTGAGATAATTGAGCTTTTCAATTCGCTCAAAGGCTCGGTGGAACCATATTTGATTTTCAAATCCAATTCAAAACATTCCTTTGGATGAAGTATTTGATCTTTGTTCCACCCCAATGATTCCCATTTTCTGCACCATTTCTCGGGCACCACCACACCCCTCTCTCTTAAAATAAACAAGGGTTGAGGAATATTGAGATCTGCAAAAAATGGAGCAACTTGATTCCAGTACTTTTGCTCGGATGGACCACCAATGTAGGCCAAATTGGGCAAGATAGATTCTTGATAAAAAATACGCAAAGCTACATTGGGGCTGCAAGATGCTAAGTCATTTTGAGCCAACAGGGTTTGTGCCTCAATTTCATTCTGCACACGGAATCGCTTACCGGGCGACAATTGAAATACATTGTAGGGCTTGATTTCAATCTCACCATAAACGCAGTTGTGGGTTTGCGCTAGGTGAAAAAGCTTTTGCTCTTTAAGTTCAGCGGTGAATAGTTCTGAAGCCATGGCTTTTAGATCTGCATCGTCACCATCCACTACTACCAATCCTTGATGACCAAAGATCTGATTAACCAGCCATCTCGTTGCATCCCCTAAAGTCGCATGATCCTGGTAGGCTTTCATTACAACCTCACTGACCAACCATTCAGGATGCATTGCATTCCAACGTTCAATAGCATCCAACGTTGTATCGCAAGACAACCTTCCTACTGCACCACCCGTTGGATTATCCCACTTCAAATGTTCTTCACCTTTTTTGATCTCAGCAATTTCCATCCAATCGTGATCCTCTGTGGCCATCCAAAAAATGGGAACAAAATGATAACTCGGGAATTGACCTGCTAAATCTTTGGACAATTTTATTGCCGTTGCAATCTTATACAACACCATCCAAGGACCCAGAGCTGTTACAATCTGTTGTCCAGTTGTGACGGTGAAGGTCTTGCTGTCATTCAGCAATAGAATGTTCTTTTCAACCTCTAAGTGACATTCCATGGAGCGATACTGCCTCTTCAAAGCTTTGGACAAAACATCTCTTTGATTCGAGGTGATTTTTTTTCGCTCCATCAAAGCAGCCCAATTCTCTTTGGAAGCTTCAACGGTTTTAGCCGAAGGCAATACTTGATTTAAAGGGATTTTGTGCCAAATGTTCACCGAACAAAAGTAAGCACTAACGCAGCACGTTGACAAAACCTTGTCGCTCAGAGCGGCGACCACTTTCATTTTTGTAAATCAAAGTCCAATAGTAAGAACCCATTTCAACACTCTTCCCATTGAACTTGCCGTCCCATCCTTCCATGGCAGATTTGGATTGAAAGACTTGACTTCCCCAACGATTGAATACCGATAAGTTCCATCCTTCAATCTCATATGGGTTGGACAAGAAAACATCGTTTAATCCATCATCATTGGGAGAAAAGGAATTGGGCACAAACACCTCGTCCTTGCCAACTGCCTCGATGGGATTGATCATGCCATCAAAAATCTTAGGGTCGGTAAAGTCTAGCGAATCTGGTAGTGGATCAATGCGGGCATCATCAAAGAAATAATAAGCCACCTTTTGACCTGATCTTGCTGAAGTTTTCAATGCTCTACCTCCGCTGTTGCCGAAAAGTCCAACGGTTAAAAATTTAGCTGCAACATCAGCTCTAAACTGAATTTTAGCCTCTACCCAAGTTTCTGAAAAAACCGGCCTTGAAAAGGTAAATTGAGGTTCATTGATAATGGGCAAAGTACTCGATTGAACTGTCATTTGCTCCGTAAAAAAGAAACCCATTCCATTGATGGCCAGACCTGAATTAGAAATGGGAGTGAGCTTTCCATTGGACCATGAGATTTTAAACTCGTAATTCTTTCCCACTTGCAACGGTTCATCCAACAAAATGGTTAGGTATTCTCTTTGAATGGCTTCATTTATTCCG
>JBEISW010000345.1:0-2191 GCA_040375215.1 Crocinitomicaceae bacterium
ACGAACGGTAAGAGGTGCCTCATTGTTCAAATTGAAGTTGCCCATTACAATTCCTTTTGCATTGAGGTTTTCAATTGTTCCGTAAGCATTGGGCAATTGATATTGCACATCCACCGTAACGTGTAGGTTTTGTACTTGTCCGCTGAAGTTGGGCGGTGTGATGCGTCCCAATTGACAAATGGTGCTGCTCAAGGAAGGAATGGCATAGGACCAAGCGGGTGTACCATTGATGTCATCAGTGGCATTGTTCCAACGGTGGATGGTGTAATATTTACCATTGGGCTTGAACTTACATTTAAAGTTTTGGCAAGTATTGTTATAAGTATTGGTGTACTGTGTATATGGTCCAATGTCTGTGGCGCTGCCGTACAAAAATCCAACTGAAATTTGAATGGTTCCGGGTGCATTATTGGTATTTTGAATACAAACCAAATATGTGCTGCCCACGTTGAGTTGATCGTAAAGAATGGTTTCATTTCCACCGTCATTGGATATTCCTGTATTGCCTGGTGATACGGCATCTTCTGTATCCAATGGTATCCATTCTTGTCCTAAGGTTTGTCCACCTTCAAAAAGAAGAAGACGGTTATCATCATTCACAGTTGTTGAGCCTTTCAATCCAATTCGTGCGGCGTTGGTAGCTGCGGTGAATTGGTACCAACGGTCGTTTCCTGAGCCAGGAGATTCAATAGAATTTCCACCGCCTGCTAGGTCGAAGCTGATGTTGGATTGAACACCTGTTCCGTATTGTGTAATGCCAGGAACGGGTATTGGAGCTCCTGGTGTTCCAGTTGTATAGCAGGGCAGGTCAGAACCATTGCAATTTTCGTCGATGTTGTTGCCACATATTTCAGAAATTCCAGGATTGAAAGCAACATCATTGTCGTTGCAATCGGTGTTATTGGTAACGTATCCTAGCCCTGGATTAGAACATAGGATGAATACATTTCCAGCACCGTAACCATCTCCATCCAAATCAATGAAATAATTGGCAAAAGGAAGACCATCATCAATTTGTCCATTGCAGTTGTTATCTAGACCGTCACAAATTTCTGTTGCGGAGCTGTAAATAGCGGGATTGCTGTCATCACAATCTTGGTTGTTACCGACATAGCCTGCGGTTAACTCGCACATACCATCAACTGAAATGTTATTGGCACCATATCCGTCTCCATCGTTATCGACGTAGGCGGCAATCCACAGACCTTCGTCTGTGTATCCATCACAATTGTCATCGATCATGTTGCAAAGTTCGTTGGCAATTGGAGAAATGGTAGCGTTGTTGTCATCGCAGTCTCCGCCGATGGTGGCGTATCCTGAAAGGAAAGCACAAGTTTCGGTGTAACTTCCAGTACCAATGCCGTCTCCATCGTTATCAATGAACCAAGTGAATACAGGAAGGTCTTCGTCGATTTGTGCGTCGCAGTCATCATCCACGAGGTTGCAAATTTCAGTAGCTCCAGGGAAAATAGTGTTATTGGCATCATCACAATCTCCATCAGTGGTCACATAACCAGCGCCCGGGTTGCTGCAGAGGTTGGTGGCAATTCCAGTTCCGTATCCATCACCATCAGCATCGTTGTAATAGTTTACAAAGGTTAATCCGTTGTCTACGATGTCATCACAATCGTCGTCAATGCTATTGCAAATTTCTGTTTGTGGTAAAATACAACTGCCGTCATCTGTGTTAGCTGAATCAACAAAATTACAGGCATTAACATTCATACAACCGAGAATAGGTAAAATACATGATCCGTCATCTATAGTTGCAGAAGCGTTATAATTCAATGCCGTTGAATTTGTACAACCAAGTACATCAAAACTTTGCTGAAACCCTTGGGTAAAAGTCAAGGAAGAGTTGGAGTAGGTTGGAGTAAAAGTTTCCCCCATTGACCAACTGTAGGAATTCCCATTGGACATGGTGCCGACACTTCCGGCAGACATCCAAACGGAAGGGGTGATTTGTTGGGCAATCACCATTGCTGGCAATACCCAGGTAAAAGTGAGTATCAAAAATGAACAATGTGCGATTAAGCTCTTTTTCATGGCTTTGGTTGTTTGGGTAACTTGGTAAATTTAATGCTAAATGTTATACTTTTCTATTTAATTTTCTAGTTGTATTTGAGTTAGAAATACCTAACCGCTCTTACCAATGCATTTGCGTTTTTTTGTATTGAGCTAATGGCACCCA
>JBEISW010000075.1:0-8981 GCA_040375215.1 Crocinitomicaceae bacterium
ACCACCTGCATCAACTAGTGAGGCATTGGTAAAATAATACCGCATATCCGCACTTTGTGCAAGCGATGAAGGAGGATTACAAACTGTCAAGGCAACATGTTTGTATCCTGCTGTGCTGTAGGCGTGATTTGCGTTGGTAGTGCTGGCATCTGTGGCTCCATCTGAATCAAAATCCCATTCATAGATGGCACCTGGCAAGGCGCCAGTAACTTGGGAAGTCATGGAAATACTCTGATTCAATGCTGCAGGATATGGACTTAAAGTAAAATCTACATTGGCCACATTGGCGCTGGCTGGCCAAACTTGAACAGACTTAGACTTTGTGATTCCCCATCTTCCATCAAGGTCTTGCGCACGAACATTAAAAATGTGCAAACCTGGAATGTTTGGGGCGATGACAGAAAAGGTAGAAACGATATTGTTTCCTGCCGGCATATAGAAGGGCGTTCCATTTCCACAACCCGTATCAGTATCCCAAAAATATTCAGCAGCCACAATGGGCATACTCAGCACTAAATCTGGAAAAGGAAAGAATGGTTGATTGATATAAATTTTGTGCGTACCCGTTATTCCCCAATGACCAAACTGATCTTGAAAGCGCATGGAAAAAAAATGAAAACCAGGCGCCAAGCCATTGACTGGAGCGTTAAACGTAATGGATGGATTAGCGACCTGTGGATTAACATAAATCAATGTACCATAACCCTCTCCAGGGTCATTGTCAAAGAAATATTCTCCTTTGGTCAATAGTTGCGCCGTTGCATTTCCTGACAACAGGATGCAAATACACAAGATCCAATACGCCAAGCGTTGGGATATCACAAGTTCAGACAAATTAATCGCGGCTAATCGCCTGAATATTGATTTGTAAAGTTCCGCCAACAGGTACAGAAGAGACAGGGATTGTCAATGCTGTCACCGCTGGAATCTTGGCGTACTTATATAGTTGGGTCACTGGTGCATTACCACTGTTGATACCAATATCTGTTCCATTGGTGCCTGTTCCCAAGGCGGGAGAGCCAGATAACAAAGCGTAATTTTGTGTCCAAGCAAAATCACCACCCAATGCCGGATAAGTGTTGAATAAGGGATTTTGATTCACAATATTTCCACTGCCTATGTTACCAGAAGCAGGAAGTGTATTCACATTACACAAATAACTCAGGTTATTATTGAAAGTACAATTGGTCACGTTGTTCTGAGAAGCTTCCTTTATTTCCGCCTTATACCAAATATTGTTTTCAAAAACCGCTTCCTTAACGTTTGCTAAAGAGTAATAACTATTATTTAGAAACAGACAATTCCTAACCACTAAATTACCATTAAAATCTAAATAGCCACCACCCGATAATCCGGAGTAACCTCCATTAAATACACAATTGGTAACAATGATATTGGTGAAAGGCCCCAGCACTGGGTCTGAGTAACTTTCCCAGCCCGTAACATTGTATCCACTAAAATTCAAATTCGTTCCGCCGTAATCCTTGAATAAACAATTTCGAAAAGTTACGTTGCTCATATTCCAGTTCGCTGTCATGTATGCATAATTGATAAAACAGCGCTCAAAAATGAGATTACCAATGGTCTGCTGTGACGTACTAGAACCAGAAAATGTAGAATTCACTGATAAACTATTAATCTTACAACCATAGATTCGTGTTCCACTAGCAGAAAGAGAGCTATTGAATCGACCCAAATTAATGTTGTACAAATCGGTCATGGGAAAAGCCCCACCTGACTCAATTCCCTCTCCAAAAATCACCAAGGGCTTTACTATAGTTGCTCCAGGATAATAACTGGTTCCAGAACCTGTTACCAACAATGTATCATTGGGGGATGCAGCATCAACCGCTGCTTGTAAAGCCGTGTACTGAGCTGGACGATTGGGATCATTGCTGACAGTCCACACCGTGGCCATCATGTTCATTGCGGTTGTCAGAAAAACAACTGACAACAATAGTTTTGAGGATACTAAAATTTTCATCTTTTCTTTTTTGGTAAACGTAATCGCTTATTCATCCTCCCGCAATACTCCTTTAGTACCAATTTTACCCCACAAAAAAACCCCCATCTCTCGATAAAGGTTTTGTTTCTTTAACCTAAGTAAACCTATTCTATCTCACCACCACCATCCGTGTTGACTCCCTGTGGTTTCCATTTTCCATTGTAATCTGATACAACCCACTGCTGAGCGATTGTTGGAACATGACCTCCTGTTGGAAGTAATCACCTTCGATGGTTTTGGTCATCTGCTCGATGGCGCGTCCCATCGCATCTGTGATGGTGATCGTTGTCTCTCCCTCCATTCCGTTGATGTTTAAAACAACACCCTCTCCGCCATTGGGGTTGGGGTAAAGTTGTATTTGGGTTGAGCGCTGTTTGTCTGTATTGTCATTCTCACTCTCATCAAGGATGGGCGATCCTGCAAATCCATAGGTACGCATGCACTGTGATGTGCCGTAATTGCTCTGCGTCTGTTGATCCACATGCAACGAGGCAATGTTCACGCCATACTGCTGGTTATTGGCTATACCAGGTATGGTACTCATGGCCAACACCCTTGATCCACCCATTGGGCCATTCACCTCTTGTGGAAGTCCTGACATTGGCGCATTCATCGTAAACTGCCAGATATACCTACCTGTGCCGCATACACTGCGATTGGTGGCCATAGAACCTGTCGTTGGACTCTTGTATACTGGACAACGGTCTGTTGTTCTTAGATTTAAGTCAGCCTCTGTATTCATGGTAAACACTCCCGGTGTTACTCCATAACCTACAACCTGTTCCGTATTGCCATAAGCATCTTTCAATGCATAATGGGTGTCCACTTTCACTGTGTGTTGTACCGGTGCGTTATTGATGTTGGCTCCTACTAGCTTGCCCAGTTGCAATACTGTTGTGGCTGTTGTTGTTGTAGTGGGAGAAGTGGAATAAATCCAGTTCGCTGTGCCTTGTGCAGTATTACCATTCCACAGATTGAATGTATAGTATGATGCCCCTGGTTTGTACTTGCACTTGAAGTTTTGACAAGTATTGCTGTAGGTATTGGTATAGTTGGTGTAAGGACCAATGTCCATTGCGCTTCCTCTCAGGTATGCCAACTTAATCGAAGCTGAACCATAAATGCCATTCAAGTTCCGCACGCAAATCCAATACGTTGATCCAACTTCTAATTGATCATAATACAAAATCTCATTTCCTCCGTCTATCGATATACCCATGCTCGATGGTGTTACATCATTTTCTAGATGAAGCGGTATCAATTCCTGGCCCGTTGTTGTTGTATAATCGTACAACGCAATATCGTTGTCATCTCCGGCAGTTGTGTTGCCAATGAGTTCCAGTCTTATGGCGTTGGCTTGTGCAGTAAACTGGTACCAACGATCAATGCCTGTTCCTGGTGACTCGACATTGTCTGCACCTTGTCCAAAGTTCACACTCAATGTCGTTTGGGTACCGGTACCGTAGTTGCCAATGGAAATCACATTCACCGTATTCAAATCTCCATTTCCTGGACACAGCAAATCTGATCCAGAACAGTCCTCATCGATGCTATTGCCACAAATTTCAATGGCCCCTGGTCTAATGGATGGATTATTATTGTTGCAGTCCGTGTTGTTGATTGAATAACCCGATGGAGCTATCAAGGATGATTGAGCGCAAACTGGCACCAAGTTGCTTCCAGCTCCATAACCGTCCAAATCATTGTCAACATAGAAATTAAAAAGCGCATTCATCAGCGCATTGTTGTCATCGCAATCTCCACCCAAGCTCGATGTGCCAGTCATTCCTGGGCATCCCAAAATGGTTATTGAAGAATTTCCAAAACCATCCCCATCGGCGTCTTGGTATAAAACAGCAAGTGATTGATCTGGATTCGCAAACATGGGACAGTTGTCACAAACATCACCAACTCCATCCGTATCAGTATCTGCTTGATTGGAATTGGCTATGAGATAACAATTATCCAATAAATTGATGGTTCCGTCCGCATCATAATCCTCTTCCACACAAGGGAAGTTCAATGCTAAAATTGCAGAAGTAGATGATCCACATTGATTGGCAGCAGTAACGGACAAAGAACCTGAGGAAGCCAAAACATTCTCAAATGTTATCGAAGCATTGTTGGTGTTATTACCTGTCAACAAAGCAGCTCCAGCCGGCATATTCCAAGTATAAAAAACAGCGTGCTCCACAGGGTTGATGAAATAAGCTTCTGGACCATCATACGGACAAACCACTTGCAATCCTGTCAAATTCTCTGTCACAATAGGCGTTTCAATAATTGTCAAATGATACAACGAAGGTTCACTGTAACAACCTGGTTCATTGCCCAAAGCTTGGACCCAATAATATCCACTATCTTGTATGGTCAAGTTGGTCTTATTCCAATTTGTCCCCACGTGGGTCTGCAAACCACTGGGTGAAGTCCAACGCAAACTATAAGGATTATTCTGTGCAACAAAATTGTAACTACTTCCTATACAAGCTTGGCCTGTATTGATGGTATCTCCCAAAGCATCCAAAGTCAGTGAGGGCGCAGGAGGTGGATAACATGTATTGAAAGAAGCTGTTTTGGTAATGCCCCATTTTCCAAAAGAGTTCTTTACCCGCATCGAAATTTTATGAATGCCTGGACCGAGTGCAGCACAACTGATGGAATACGTTTCGGTGATCAATGTATCGCTTGCTGTTAAAGGTAAAGCAACTGCATTGGACACACCAGGATCTGTGCCGTCGAAGAAGTACTCTATTTCAGTTATATCCGGCAACTCTGAGACTACTTCTAACTGAACAGGACTGATATAAACAGGCGTTGTTCTTGTAATACCCCATTTCCCCGTGAAATCAATCATCCTGATAGACAGTATATGATAACCAGCGGCCAATCCGGTTGTGGAGATGTTTGCAAAAGAATTAATGGGAGAACCTTGGGTAATGAAAATATCAGTTCCATTTCCCGCTCCGGGGTCTATATTACCCCAGAAGAACTCACCTCTCACTAGACCACCGTTCACAATTGTATTGTCAACTACAACACTTAATGTTTCAGGACAATATCCATCGGTTACTGAAACGGAATAACTCCCTGCTGTCACACCTGCTACTATCGGCGTTGTTGCGCCATTCGACCATAAATAATCATATGCGGGCGATGACCCTCCCGTTACAATAACTCCTGCGCTTCCATTACTTAGCCCATTGGTTGAGGTGCTAATCATTGGATTCAATTCGATAGAAGGTCGAACCAAAACAAATACTTCATTGCTCTGAATCCATACTCCATTGGAGGATTGGAAAGTACAGCTATACACTCCCGTCTCAGTAACAGCAATACTTTGGGTGACTTCCGAATTGCTCCATATATAATTGTTACCTGATGGTGCGCTTAATAGGGTGCTACTGCCCTCACAAATATCCAAGCCTCCATTTACGGTCAATAAGGCATTTGGATTGGCGCCAACAGTAACCAACTGTGAACTTGTCGAAGTACAAGATGCATTTCCGTTGTTGACTTGCAATACAACCAAATAGTTTCCTGAAACCGCATAATTATGGCTATTGTTTTCACCAGATGCATCGTAAACCCCATCACCGTTCCAATCCCAAGAATACACTGAGTTCAACAAGGTATTGCTCGATGTATTGTTCACGGTAATATTGGTATTCAAATTGGTTCCGTTGAGCGCAAAGGATACTTCCGGGACAGGACAAGTTGGCGCAACCACTTGAATCATGGACGTCTTGGTTTGCGACCAAATTCCCCATTGATCCTTTACCCTAACTGACAAACGATGTCCTCCAATGGATAAACCCACTGCATTGATAGAGGCTGTAGAATTAACTGTTGTACCGATTGGAATCTCAGCAGCTGTTGCATTTCCTGCACCTGGATCCACGTTATCAAAAAAGTATTCCATGGCTACAATGGGAAATTGAAAATCCGGCAAGTTGGGAGGTAAATCAAACTCAATGATAAACATGCTCCTGCTAATCATGCCCCATCTTCCATCCGAATCTTGCATGCGCAAATAGATGTAATGCACACCAGAGTTTAAGCCATCGGTACTTACCGAAATGCTCTCCAAAATATTCAAGCCTGGGTTGGTAACTTCAAAGGAAATGGCGTTGCCACCACCGGGATCATTGTTGTCAAAGAAGTATTCGCCACGAAGGATATTGTCCGCAGGGGTATTTTGCGAAACTGCGTTGGGATCCCAAACCATGAAAGGCATCGGTCTTGAAAATCCCCACTCCCATTGAGCATCCATGGTTCTCACAAACAACGTGTGATAGCCCGCTGCTAGGTTAATGGGCACATTGACGTAAGACAGTACTGGAGATCCTTGAGAAATAATCATGGATGTTCCATTTCCTACACCTGGATCTGTATCAAAATAATACTCAGCTGCGATGATACCTGTCAACGGTTGAATCACAGTATTGCCCACTTCTACATTCAGTGTTTGTGGACAAACTCCATCAGAAACCGTAACTGTATAGTTTGCAGATGCAACGGCTGTTATTGCCGGAGTATTGAAACCATTGCTCCAATTATAAGAATAAACATTTCCACTCCCGCCAGACAATTGTACCAACGCACTTCCGTTCGACAAACCATTGGTAGTGTTCGCCACGGTGGTGACGACATCTATCGATGGGATAACCAAAACCTCAAGCGATGTCGAAAAAACATAATCCCCATTTAAATCAATATATGCGCACTGATACAAACCAGATTCAGTTACCAACAGTGAATCCGCCTGTGAAAAATCATTCCAAATAAAACCACTTCCCGATGGGGCATATAATACAACTTGATTTCCTTCACAGAAAGTCAAAGGTCCATTTGCCTGCAAAACATTGCTCAATGGAGTCCCAACTTGAATGGTCAGAAGGACACTGGATTGACAATTGACACCATTGCTCACAGTGAGCAGAACATCATGCCACCCTGAATTTGCAAAAGTATGTAACGCATTTTGGGTTGTATAATCAACAGAACCATTGGCATCGATATCCCAAGAATAAGTTGCTCCTGCAACTGTTCCCGTTGATGTTGAAGTCAACGTCAATTGATTCAAGCTGCTCTCTGCAGTTACAAAGTTGGCCTGCGGCAATGAACAAGGATTGGTTATGGTAATGATTGATGTTTTGGTGGTACTCCAAACACCTGACAAATCTTTCACTCTAATATTTAATCGGTGAGTTCCGATGGTCAATCCCGTAGTATTAATAACGCGATTTACGTTCAAACTTGAATCTACTGGTATCGAAATGGGAATACCATTGTCTTGACCTGGATCAATATCGTCATAAAAATACTCTGCTGCAACCAACGGCGATTGCAATGGAGATAACGTAGGTGGCAATACATAGTCAATCAAGAACACCGTAGTTCTTGTTATTCCCCAATCGCCGTGACTATCTTGCATGCGCACCGAAACCTTGTGATATCCTGGTGATAAGCCTGCAAGCGAAATGTTGTTGGCGGTAAAACTCAAAGCTGTATTGGCATTAAACACAACCGAAATTCCGTTGCCTACTCCGGGATCTACATTATCAAAAAACAATTCACCATGCACCATATCCAATGAATCATAACTCACTGGATTAGTATAATCAGGTTTGATGTGAATCCAGTGGGTTTTGGTCATCGACCAAGACTGATCAGTGTGTCGCGTTCTAACAGACAAAAGATGGAAACCTATAGCCAGTCCAGTTGTTGGAACATCAAATGCTCCACCAGTTGTTAGCGCGTTCATGGGAACCAAGAAGGAAATACCATTGCCAATACCAGGGTCCACATTGCCATAAAAAAACTCTGCTTCAATAAATCCAATAGGTGGATTAACAACCATATTGATCATTGGGAAGGTTAACGATTGTGGGCAATACCCATCTGAAACATTCACCGTGTATGTACCGCCGGAAAGTTGAGTCAAACCAGCTGTGGTATTGCCATTGTTCCAAGCATAAGTGTAAACAGGAAAAGAACCTCCTGCAACGCTTAGAAAAACACTTCCATTATTGTTGCCGTTTGTGGGTTGATAAACAGTAGGAGTAACAACAGGAGTAGGTCTAACCAAAACATCTTTTTGAACTGAAGCGATGCTGTATGCTCCAAAATTCATTATACACTGGTAGGAACCTGTCTCTGTGACAATAATGCTTTGGGTGGTTTCACCTGTATTCCAATAATAAGAATTGGCCAAAGGCGCAGTTAACGTTACGCTCGAACCTGAGCAAAACTCGAGAGGACCATTGGAAGCCAATTGAAGATTGAAGACGGGACCAACAGGAATCTCATGCACTTTGGTAGAAGCATACATCTCTTGCCAAAGGTTCTGAACTTCAATAGCACTCAATGTTGTATCAAAAAACAACACATCATCTAACTGCGTGGCACTTGGTCCCAATTGAATTTGATTTACTACCAAGCCAATATTGCTTGATGTGCTGGTTTGGGTCAATGTACCGTCAATGTAAGTTTTAACATCCGAACCATTCACCACCAAGGCTACATGTCTCCACTGACCATTATACAAACCATTGACACCATTGTTGTAACTGTTTGCATACACCGTATACCCATTGGACCAACGGTGATAACCGTCTAAGTCAATGCCGATGTACTTCAAAGCATTTGAGCCAAGTTGAATGGATGCGCCGGTATTGGCACTTCCCTTCATCCAATAGGAGATGGTGTATTGATTATTCAATTGACTGCTTGATCCTGTGGCATTCAATGCCGTGGTTGGGTGATTGGGAGCTCCGCTCAAATCACCTTGACGACCATACTGCCACTGGGTAGATCCTGACAAATTCCCCAACAAACCACCTGCATCAACTAGTGAGGCATTGGTAAAATAATACCGCATATCCGCACTTTGTGCAAGCGATGAAGGAGGATTACAAACTGTCAAGGCAACATGTTTGTATCCTGCTGTGCTGTAGGCGTGATTTGCGTTGGTAGT
>JBEISW010000185.1:0-4663 GCA_040375215.1 Crocinitomicaceae bacterium
CAACTGGCGCAGGAGATGGTGCTGTCTTTGGAAAGCACCGGGTCATAAAACAAGTACTTTCCCAATCGCACTTGTGCGGTGTCGTATGGATTGGTTTGAAAAGAATAGGTTGGAATAGGCCAGCCTTTGGGCGCGGGATAGTCAGTGGGTAACCATTCGAATCCCATCAAGAGAAACAAAGAAAACAGAAAGATGATTATTGAACGATGATAAATTGGCTAAAGAGTTTCATCATTTGGACCGCTGCAGGTTGAGGAGACATGATTTCAAAATCGCTTGCTAAAACAAATTGAATCAATTTCTCTGTTGGTTCAAAAGACAACCGGACTGCATTCAATGGGACTGTTTTTTTTAAAGATATGGCGCAATTTTGGTCGCAACGAAAAGGATATTGAAAACCTCCCAAATGATAAGTGAATGGTTGTATCTCTCGCTCTTTCTCTTTCTCTTTCTCGCTCTCGCTCTGAATAAATCCTTCCCACTTCACAAAAATGTACCCACTCTGCCAAGCCCAGTACATCCCGTTTATCGGTGTTAATCCGTTGCTAACGATTCCCAATTCATGCTGAAGGCTATCAACACCCAATAAGAAGTGAATAGAATCTACAGGTGTTGTATTAGCTTTTTCAATCTGAAATGGAAATTCTTTTATGTGAAGGAATTGTGGATGATGGTAGACCAATTGTCCTTTATGATAAGCTTGAACATGACCAATGAGCAATTCCAATTTTTCAGTTTGAATGGTCTGAGCTTGGATAGATGATACAAACCAACAACGATGAATCAATATGATGGCTAACCACCTATTCATTTTCCGGAAACTGCAATTGGAAGCGGTTGAACCATTGAACAAAAGCACTCCATTTTTCCCCATTGCTTTCCTTCCATAGTCCAAATTCTTCGTGATTTCCAATCATCAATAACCAATGATTGTAAGCTTCAAAATGCCCTTGCTCGAAAACGGCGCGTTGAAATTCAAAGATGGGCTCTCCATAAAGGTTTTGCATGTCTTCTAAATAGTACAATTCCAAAATGTTTTCTCGGATGGTTGATATGCTGGAAAGATCTATTTGAAAGATTTTAGCCTGATCACAGTTTTGGGATAGATAGGCATACGCTTGGCAAAAAGTGGGATGTGCAATAACAGTTTCTCTGGTTATGGAAGGGTCAACCTTTTGCGCATGACACCAATGTGAAATCCATTGGCCTGCGCTGTCTATTTGAAGACCATTTTTTATTTGTTTGTAAAGTTCTGCGCTCATGTATTCTGTATAGGGTGAATCCCTTTCCAAATTCATGAATGTTTCACCCATCAGAAGTCCATCTGCAATTTGATTTTGCTGAAAGTAAATCATTGCGGCCTTGTAATAATTGAGTGCATAATTGGGTTCTGCGGCAATTCCTTTTTGATAATAAAACAAAGCTTGTCCAGGCTCTTTTTTCTCGGCCAATATGTTGCCTTTTTCCAAATGGAGCATTCCGTTTTTTGGGAATTTGCTTAAACCAATATCCAATAATGTAAGCGATTCTTCAACCTGTTGATTCATGAAATAAGCGTTGGCTAAAAATTGAAAGAATGGCGGCATGGCATCATTGTGCTGGATATGCGGAGCCATTGTCTGTATAGCACCTTTGTAATCCTTCAGTAAATATTGAAGGTATCCAGATTCAAAGGTGTAAATGATATTGTTCGGGTCCAAACGATGTGCCTCCAACATGTACTTGAGGCTTTCATTGGGACGGTCATTTTCAAAGCTCTCGCGCGCCATATTGGATTTTTCAAAAGCAAGGCTTGCGGAATCGGATTGTGCCAAGCCAACAAAAGAAATGTTGACGAACAATAGTGTTATGGCTATGAATTTGGCAATATGTGTATTTGTACTTTGCGACATTACTTATTGTACTTTAATCTATTTTAATTTTGGACCATTCAATCAATAGGGCATCATGATCCGAAAGCAATTTGCCTTCAGTTGAATGACGGAAATATTGAAAATTTGTTGTCTTAAGGGCATCAGATGCAAACACAAAATCAATGGGGCCATTATCTGTGGTGATTTCATTTTTGAATCCATGGTAAGTATCCCTGTTTTCATGCGTTTGCATAAGATGGAGTTGTTCTGATATTTTTTGAATCCCCGAGTGGGCAGTGGTGACATTGAAATCGCCTCCCAATATCTGAAAGGGTGCCGGAGATAAATCAATGAGTGTAAGGATCATTTCAGCACTTTTTTCTTGCGCAATTTTACCGATGTGATCCCAATGTGTGTTGATGCAAACCAAGGTTTTATTGTCTAGTTTGTCAATCAATATTACCAATGTAGCGATTCTTTCACATGCGGCATCCCAACCTTTACTGGGAACGGTAGGATTGGGTGACAGCCAAACGGTTAATGTATCTTTCAATTCAAATCGATTGGTTTTGAAAAATACAGGACTGAACTCTCCTTTTTCATGTCCATCCTCTCGACCAACGCCGTAGGATTGATAGCCATCCAATTGTTCTTGTAAATCGATGTATTGATGATGCAAGACTTCTTGAAAGAAATACAAATCAGCATCTTGATTCTTTAGCCAATTGAGAGTTGATTTCTTTCTTTCACTCCATGCGTTAACCCCATCGTTGGGATTGTCATAGCGCAAGTTTAAATCCACCAATGTCAGACTTTGCGCAATGGAGAAAAGTGGTACAATTAACCCGATTAAAATGCCACTCAACCGAATCATTTGTTATCAATCTGCTGATCCATTTCTTGGATTTGTTCCTGATAATAGAGCACTTGCTCTGTATCATTTTTTTCTTTTGCCATTTCCAGAGCAATTTTGTAGAATCGTTTTGCATCTTCAAAGTGTCCCAATCGCCAATGGCAAAAGGCTTCATTTCCGACAAGGATGATATCTTGGGGGGAAATCTGGTAGGCCTTGTTTAAGAAGGTTAATGCGTCTAAATGTTTCTCCTTCATCATCAGGCAAGTTGCAATATTGGACAACGCGATAACATTTTGATCTTCCTGTTGTATGATGAGTCGTGAACTTCTTTCTATGATGTCATACGCATATGGCAAACCCGATTCGAATAATACATAAAATGTTTCCTGCAAAGAGGAGTACAAGAAAGGTTGCGCTTCTTTGATCTTTTCATTGTGCTCTGTTTTCCATCGGTGTTCCAACTTAAGCGATTGCTGAAGGGTTGATGTGATTTCAGTTTCCATCCAATCCCAATGTTCACTTTCACGCGTCAGGAATATTTTTCCCAATCTAAAGTCTAGTCGATTGGGGAATTTTTGAATGGCCAAATCAAGATAACGAACCGCCGTCTGAACGCTGCTATCGTTCACTGTCATTTCACTGTACAAATACCCGCCATTGCCACCGAGACTGTCTGTTAACTCGAGGAACTCTACACCCTCCGGTTTTTCTGTTGTCATTTGTACCAATTCTTGAAAAGCCTTTTTGCTGTGGTAATTGGCATAAGCAACATAAAGCTCAGGGTCGTTGGGGTGTTTGGCCTCCCATTGCTTGGCAATCAGTAATAGTCCTGTAGTGTCTTCGGATTCCATTTTGGTCCAAAAATCTTGCTCAAATTTTTGAGCGCTAGTCCATGCTGGAATCAAGACCATGATCCATAAACTTACACCTAAGAATATCCAATTTTTCATAGATGAAAAGGTAAAAGAAAAGGCCATCCTTTCGGACAGCCTTTTCAATACTTATTAACGTAGGGTTTAGGATTATTCTCCTTTGCCTTCCATTTTTTCTTTCAATGCAGCCAAAGCTCCGATATCACCCAAAGTAGACTTTTCTACTTGTGCATTAACGGCCTTCACAGCACTAGAATCAGCACCTTCTGCTTTCTTAGGAGCGCGAGCTTTCTTAGGTGCTTCTGCACCTGGCTCATCTGCTTTGAAGGTAGAAGTGTGAGATACATTGATCTTGCGTTGGTTCTTGTTGAACTCCAATACAACAAATTCCAATGTTTCGTCAACTTTAGCTGTAGATCCATCTTCTTTCTTCAAGTTTTTGCTTACGCAGAAACCCTCCAAACCGTATGGCAATGATACCACAACATGTCCACCTTCTTTGCGGATGATGGTTCCTTGGTGACGTGTACCTTCAGCAAATGTTGCGTCAAATACATCCCATGGGTTCTCCTCAATTTGCTTGTGGCCCAAGCTGATTTTGCGGCTTTCTTTGTCCAATTCCAATACAACCACCTCCATGTCATCACCGATGGCACAGAACTCAGATGGATGCTTGATTTTCTTGCTCCAAGACAAATCAGAAATGTGAACCAATCCGTCAATTCCTTCAGCCAATTCGCAGAATACACCAAAGTTGGTGAATGCACGAACCTTAGCGGTATGCTTGCTACCAACTGAGAAACGGCTCTCAATTCCTTCCCATGGATCAGAAGACAATTGCTTCATACCCAAGCTCAATTTGCGCTCGTCTTTTTCTACCGCCAAAACAACACACTCAACATCTTGTCCAACTTTCAAGAAATCCTGAGCTGAACGCAAGTGTGAACTCCATGACATTTCAGAAACGTGGATCAAACCTTCAACACCTGGAGCTACTTCAACAAATGCACCGTAGTCAGCCAAAACAACCACTTTACCAGTTACTTTTTGACCTACTTGCAATGTGTCTTGGTAAGCATCCC
>JBEISW010000322.1:0-2546 GCA_040375215.1 Crocinitomicaceae bacterium
AATTGTTTGACCCCACAGCTCCAACCCATGTATATAGATAAGGACCTACACCACCAGATGGATTTACAGTTATTGATCCAAGTGTACCACAATTTTCATCTGTGATGATGGCATTGGGATTTATTGTTTGAATGGGTCCAGTGTTGGGTGCGTCTGGGGTAGGATTTGTATTTCCACCAAGGAATGTTCCAGAACCATTGCATGGTAAATAAATTGTTTCTGTTTCGTCGTAGCTTCCAGAGACTTGTTGAATAATTGGATTGCTCTGCAGCAAGGTTATGGATACCGATGGACAATCAAACAAATTATCGGTAGTGAATGTCTGCCCAAATTGTCCAGAGCCCCAATAAATACCATCAATGATTTGTCCGGAGTTATCCGCTAAAACCAATTGTTCATTACCATTTGTGAAAACGCCTATATCACCAGAAGGACCGCTGGTACAGTTACAACTGGCTATGTTTATATCTAAACTTGGTATCTGGGAAAATATAGAACCAATTGTAATAATTCCAAATGGCGGAAGCAATGTTCCTGGTGGAAAGGTTACGGACCAATCACCATCTGTCATGACATAGCATGAAATGTCTAAAGGACTTGCACTATTGTTTAATAGTTCCGTCCATTCACCTGTATTAGGGGAGTTGTTACCATCATTATTTGCTGTAGTGGCGTTGATGAGCACTTCATTAATCACCAATTGAGAAAAAGTATTTTGTCCTAAAAGACAAAAAATAAAAAAACTCAATAAAGAAATAATGTGTTTGCGCATTTCCTAAATTAGTGGGGGACTAAAGTAGTTGTAAATGAGATATTGAAATGTTAAACCAGCGTGATTTTTGTCGTATTTAAACTGAGCAAATTCTCGGTTATCCGTTGAAGTAACGCCATTGTAATACTGTATCCTCAGCAATATCCACTGAAGCAGTTTGGCCTATCAAATCCACCATGAATTTTGGACTGATACCGTGTGCTGGTCTTTTCCATGTCAAATCACTTTCCTCAATTTTTTTACCAGCAGGAATGTTTCGAGAAGCCACCAAACTGCGTCGTGCATTTTTTCTTGCGGGCTCTTCTTCAGCCAGAGCAGCCACTTCAAAGGTTCCCAAAAGTTCTTGTGTTTTATCCCATTTGGTCCAAAACAATTTCAAATCTTCTTTATCCATTGCATGATAATGATCGTTACCAGGCAAAGTTTTATCATGTGTGAAATGTTTTTCAATGACATTGGCTCCTAAGAGAACGCTAGAATGTATGACATCCATTTCTTGAGGAACGGTGTGGTCTGAATAACCGATGATGTGCTGAGGGAATTTATTGCGCAAATCCCAAATCATTCCCAAATGGGCATTGGCATTGGGAGTAGGGTAGTTTAAAACGCAATGCATGAGAACAAGGGGGTTTCCGTATTTTTCTATAATGCTCACCGCTTCTTGAATTTCCCAAAGATGTGATGCCCCGGTACTTAAAATAATCGGTTTGCCAAATTGACATTGCATCTCAATAAATGGAAAATTGGTTATGTCTGAAGAAGATATCTTGTACACATTCATCAGGTCATTCAAGAATAAAGCGCTCTCTGCATCAAACGGAGTGCTCATAAATTCTATTCCAGCCTGATCACAGTACGTCTTCAATTCTTCATACTCCTTTTTCCAGAATTTATCATACTTCTGAAACAACTCATGCTGGCTTCTGGTTGGTTCTTTGGTGATATCCCAATAGTAGGGACTGTCTTTGGATGCAATGGTGTCTGCTTTATAAGTTTGAAACTTAATGGCATCTGCACCGCCTTCAGCAGCTTCATCGATTAGTCTTTTGGCCAAATCCATATTGGCTTCGTGATTAACCCCTGCTTCAGCAATGATGAAAGGTCTAGCGATACTCTTGTTGTCATGAAGAGCAATGAATTCTGTGAGTTGCATATTAAATATTTTCGTGCTTTTGGTTCAATTGTTTTTTTGCATGCTGCATGATTTCCTCGTTATTGGTGAGGTTGTTATCATGCCTTCTGTAACGGTAAAGCGGCAGAGGTATGTTGTAGATATTGAATCGCTCTAAAAAACGAATTCTTAAATCTTCTTCTTCTCTGGCTTTGAATTTCTCGTCATAAAGACCGATTTCTATGAGCAAATCTTTTCTGAACATAATGCCACAAGCAATGGGTTTTTCTTCCGCTTTGATGCGCTCTCTGTGGTTTTCTAAGTCATCTACCAGGAAGTAGTCAATGGCTACAGCGTTTAAAGTATGGTTTTCCTCAAGGAATAGTTTTTGAACTTGGATTGTTTCTCTGTGCAGGTAATCATCCGCATCCAAGAATACTACATATTGGCCTTTGGCTTTGCGCACGCCAAAATTTCTTGCTGCTGAAAGACCTACATTTTTCTCTAAATGAAAAATGCGAGCATCATTTTGATAGTTGTCCAATATAGCAACAGTGTTGTCTGTACTACAATCATTGATAATGATAATTTCATACTGGTTCTTGGGAATGCTTTGATCTAAACAGCTGCGCAATGCACGCTCGATATACCTGCCATAATTAT
>JBEISW010000062.1:0-9955 GCA_040375215.1 Crocinitomicaceae bacterium
AGTCGACTCAGCAGTGTTTTACACCACATATTTTGATAAACCATTGTTGGGAAAACTAACTGAAAAAATAATTGCGGGCAAAGATGAGGAAAGTGCAAACTATCCAAGATTTGAGTCATATTCACAACGATTCGAAATTGAAAACATCGTTCCGGGCATTCATTATGAAGGTGGATTTACCATGAGTGGTTCTAAATTCAACGCATCAGGAACACCTGAAAATCCAGCTCAATTGTTATTCCTAAAAGACAACAAACCATTTTGCTACATTTCTGGATTATTCTTTGAGTTAAAACCAGAACGATACTTAGCCAACCATGTCAGAGTGAAATTTGTAGTAGGAAATGATTCCATCACTCACCCAGACTTAAACATGAACTTCACGATTAAAACACGTGAATTGGTCTTAAACCGGACAGAGCTCGGACTTTCTAAGAGTCCATATTCAGACACATACCATCAGTCAGATTTGTATTTTGAATCGCTTCGCTGGATGATTGATGATCCAATGATTTATTTTGGCCAAGCAAAAGGCAGTACCCAAGTATTTGCAGCATTTGAATCCAGTACTTATTTCTCTAAAAAGAGAATGAGCTCATTAAGCGGGATCAGCAGCACCAATCCGCTGCATGATCTTTATGCATCTTTCAAAAAACAGAAAGTGACTCAAATGACAACCCATGATCTTTCTTATGACACGCGCTTTGCTGAAGAAGAATGGCATGTCGTTATTATTGACTTAGCCAACAAAGGGTTCCTGAACTACGATATCGAAAAGCGCATCATTACTCCTCTGCCTAAACTGGAAAACTATATCCTTAACTATGATGGCAAAAAGGATTATGATATTCTGCAATGGAATAGCGAAAAAAATGATGGAATCAATGCCAAGTGGAATTTGCTCAACAATGACTTTGAGCTAAAAGGAGTGAGCAAATTCTACATCAGCGACTCTCAAAAAGTTATGGTTTACCCAAGAGGTCAAGAATTAACTTTAAAGAAAAACCGCGATTTGATTTTCGATGGTGTGCTCAAAGCGGGCAACTTGGAATTTAAGGGCAGCAATTACTACTTTGACTACGAAAAGTTTCAAATAGACATGAAAAAAATTGATACCTGTCAAATCTATATCAATGATGAGACACAGCCTAAAAATCAGTTTGGAGAATATCCCAAAATTCGTGTAAAGACTACTATTAAGGATATTACAGGAGTGTTGTACATCGATGCTCCAACCAATAAGAGCGGCGCCAACTCCAAAAAATATCCGCATTATCCATACGTCACTACAACAAAAAACTCTTACGTAGATTGGGAAAATCCGAGTATTCAGCAAGGCCGCTACCCAAAGGACAAATTTTATTACAAACTTGATCCGTTTACTTTGGACTCCTTGGATAATTTCAAAACTGCCAATCTCAACTTTAAGGGAATCTTAGTGAGTGCGGGCATCTTTGAGGATATCAATGAGCCATTGATTATGATGGATGACAAATCTTTGGGTTTCAAACGTTCGACAGGCCCTTCTGGGTACCCTGCTTACAGGGGGTTTTCAAATGTCACCGCTGACTTGACCTTAAATCATTCAGGGCTTCAGGGCAAAGGGAAATTGACATACCTGGGGTCCAAGACAGAATCTGAAGCTTTCGTCTTTCTTCCAGATGAAACCAAAGGAAAAACAACAACCTACGCTTTGGCAGAAAAATCTCAGAAGCCTGAAGTTCCTAAAACCAAAGTGAATGTTGCTCAATTGAATTATTTCCCAAAACAGGAGCGCCTAGTGGTGACGACAATTGATGAGCCCATGGAATTTTTTGAGAAAGAAGCTACTTTGAAAGGTGCAACAACCCTAAAACCAGAAGGATTAAGTGGAAAGGGTGTAATGGACTTCTATGGAGCCACTTTGAAATCAGACCATTTTAATTACGAGCGACGCAAAATAAAAGCAGATACTTCCGCATTGAATATTGCTGGTAAAGACTTAGAAAATACTTTGGCTTTCTCCACAGACAATGTTAACGCCAATGTGAATTTTGATACCAATATTGGAAAATTCATCAGCAATACCGGTGAAAACAAAATCACTTTTCCCATCAACCAATACATCTGTTACATGGATGAATTTACGTGGTTTATGAAGAAAGATCAGCTTGAGTTAACCAGCTCCAGAGAGGCAAACGTTGACGTGGTTATTAATGCGGAGGAACGAAAACGGTTTTCCAATTTTTACAGTATAGCCCCAGGACAGGATTCGCTCGACTTTTTATCTCGAAATGCCAAATTTGACTTAAAACGCAACATCATCCGATGTGAGAAAATAGATCACATCGTGGTGGGTGATGCTAAAATTGTTCCTGATAGCGGTAAAGTGGTAATAGAAAAATACGCCAATATGCGAAAATTGTACCGCGCGTCTATTGTAGCCAATATCGTTACACAATACCACAGCCTTTTCAATGCTGAATTGAAAATTGAAGGTAAAAATAAATTCAATGGATTTGCTGACATGAACTTTATCGATGAAAATGGTCAGAAGCAATTGATTCACTTTGAAACGGTGAAACTCGATACCGCACATCGTGCCATTGCCAAAGGTGAAATCCCTGAAGATGCTGGATTCCATTTGTCACCTCAATTTGCTTATTACGGAAAGTTGTCTTTTATTTCAACTGACAAACTCATGAACTTTGATGGAGGCGTGAAGATTGAACATTCTTGTGATGACCTTGCTAAATCCTATTTCAAATTCAACTCCCCTATTGACCCGCTGGACATCTACATTCCTGTAGACACACTAATCAAAGATGTTAGTTCTGTTAAACTAGGGGTAGGCATGATGGTCAAAACAGCCAGCCCCATGCAAATTTACCCAGCATTCTTGAGTCCCAAAATGGGGACCTACGATACTCCTTTGATTGAAGCCAATGGCTACTTGCACTATGATAAAAACGCAAAGAAATTTTTTATTGGTAGCAAAGCCAAAATCATTCAACCTAAAATGCCTGGAAATTTGATTGAACTCAATGCGCAAAGTTGTGACGTTGCGGGAGATGGTAAGATTGATTTCAAAGCCAGATATGGTTTGATACAGTTAAACAACTATGGAAAAGGCACCCTCAAACAGAGTGACAAAGCGCTCAACATACAAACGGCTTCAGTTCTGCATTTCCCTTTTGATGAGAGTGCCCTCAAGAAAATCTCAGAGGCTTTGGAAAAAAATACAGAGTTGCCATCAGTGGACATCAATACAACACCTTACGAAAAAGCCATTGCCGAAATTATGGGGACGGAAAAATCTGACCGTTTAATCACAGAAATCAGCCTATCCGGTCAGTTCAAGAAAGTGCCAGAGGAATTGCAAAAGAATTTTGTATTTGCAGATTTGAAGTGGGTTTGGAATCCCAACTCAGAAACCTTCCACACCACGGGCCCCATAGGTATAGCGACCATGGACAAAAAACAAATCTTCAAGTATGTAACTGGTAAGATTGAAATTGAAAAACGCAAAACAGCTGACGTCATGCGCTTCTACTTGGAAGTTGATCGCGGTCTGTGGTACTACTTTGAATACAAATTGGGTCAATTAACGGTCATCAGTGGTGATGCTGATTTCAATAAAATCATCACTGACTTAAAAGATGACAAAAAACAATTTGAGGAGAACAAAGTGAAGTTTAACTTTCAATTATTGTTGACCAAGAAGAAAAGGGACGATTTCAAATCAAGGTTCCCTGAAGATTTCCCTCAATGATGATTGGTTTTTCTAAACCATGAATGAAGGAGGTCTTTGAAGTGATCAAAATCTTGTTGATAAACCAAGCCCACTCCTTGAGTATATGGTGATTGCTGTGTTGTAATGTTCCGATAGTTGTTGCTTTCATTGTATGCCATCAACTTCAGTTTGCCATCCTTGGTCAACAGGTACTCAACCTTGACATCACCGATATAATTACTCGGCTGTTGATTGGTTGCATTTCCTTTGGAAAGGCCAAAATTACCACTCAATTGTACGCGATTGTCAAACAGTTGGGTACTTAATGCCAATGCTATTTCTTCATTGGAGATTTGATCACCAGAACGGTAATTGAATCCTAAATTAAAGTCATCACTGATTTGACTAAGCCAATTTGAAATTTGACTTGACAATAATTCTGTGGTATTGGCAGCTACTCCGTAGTTTGTTGCAGCATCTGCTGACCTAACAATATTAGGCGGGCTCATGAATTGACGCAAAACCAGCAATGAAAAAGCCTGTCGATTCTTCTCTTGTTCATTGGAAACAGCAGCCTCAAATCGGCTTTTGGTCATTGGGTCAACTGTAGGTAGTTTGATATCAAATGCAACATTGGGATTGAGCATTTTCCCCGTTAAATTCATGAGCAAGTCCACAGGAACGCGCTGACCGGATTGGTTGGCATCTACCAGAATGTCTGACAAAGAAGCATTCACCTTATAAACAGCGGACAACTTCAATTCTGCATTGTAGGGATTGCCATACCAAGAAATAGTACCGCCGGGTTGTACAGTGAAATCTTTATTGATCAAATTGGCCAATGTAAACAAATAATTTCCCGACACAATTTCAATCTGGCCATACATGTCTAAGGTGGATAATTTACTGATGCCCATGCTCAGGTGGCCTTGCCCCCTGCCCTTCATTACATCACCTACAGCTTCATCAAAGATTATACTTAGCTCAGCATCTGGTGTAACATCAATCTGAATGTTGAGGGAAATTCCGGACAAATCCAACGGAGACTCTTCCTTGATTTGATTGGGTTTTACAAACTGAATAAATTGCCCCATTTCTTCATCGCCTGAAGATGCCATTGGCATTATCAATTTGGTTCCACTTTGGGTCTTTAAAGCAATATCAAAATTGAGCTTATCCAAATCTCCATTTATTTTGAAATTACCCGTTGCATATGCTTTACCGTAATAATCACCATTCTGCTCTTCCGTTGTATTCAAAACCAACAATGGTTCTTTCTCCAAATCGCCTAGCAAATTGAAAGACCAATCGCCAAAAGCCTTGTGACCTATATAACCCTTGATTTGCCCCTGGTTTCCTTTGCTGTCCACCAATTTCAACTGGTCAAAAACAAAACGGTCTGGTTCAATCCATATTCTGTCCTTGATTGTATACTGCGTACCCAAATAATCAACAAATAGTCCTCCATCCGCAACGTCTGCATAACCAGATAGTTGTGGGTCTGCAAGAACTCCGCTGAGATGCACCAATCCATTTAACTCACCGCTAGCAATGATTACACCTGTATCAATAAAAGCCCTTAAAAACTGCAAATCCAAATCATGTACCTCCGCATCCAAATCCAATGGGGAGATTGTATCGTAAGGAAAATACATCCCTTCAAAACTCAAATTCTTTTTTTCTCCTGTTTCTATCCCGCCAGCCAATTCAAAACCGGATAAATACTCCACCCATTGACTTTTAAGACAAACATCTCCATAGACAACATCATTGATTCCAAAATCAGCGATGCTTACATCACCAATTAAATCTGGATCTCCTAAAATTTTGTCAATTTCAAGGGTGCCATCTAATACTCCCTCCATTTTTAAATCCTCTGGTAAAAACGCATTGACCTGTTGAAAATTGACATGTGAAAAATCCAACATCAAAGGGGCCTTAGCCGATTTACTGATCGAGCCATACAGTGCGATACTCTGCAGAGCTGAAGCAAAGGTGAGCGATTCAATCTGCCAATCTTCTCCGTATTTCAAAATGTGAGCCCCCGGATGGATGGTCCATAGATCATTGATGATTCGAATATCTCCTCGGTAAAAATCAATGGCCATCGCATCCGCTGATGGGAATGAAAACTGAGCCCCGACATCACCCCTGTGCAGGGTTTGATCATTTCCCCATACAAAATCTGAGTATATTACGTCACCCTCAGATCGCGCATCAAAGGAAACGTTGGGAACAGAGCCCCAACTCCCTGTAATGCTATCCATCATGGCTGAAGCATATACAAACTCATCTGGCTTTTTAAAGTCAATCAGCAACTCATGAAAAACGTTTCCATTCCATTCTAAATCTCTAGCACTAAACAGTCCCTCAAAATAATCATGGCTTTCATCTACACTCAATTGTAAAATGGCATTCTGTGATATGGAAACATTGCCCAGCAGGGCCTCCCCTATTTGAGAAAAGTCCAATATCTCAAGTTTCAATTTAAAATTTTGGGGTTCATGTTTGGACAATTTCCATTGATAGTTGGGAACAACTTCCGACATGATGTTATTGATTGCGGGCCACAATCCCTCTGGATTAAATGAACCTGACAATTCTCCCATGGCAATGTCAGAATTCAGTATCACTTTTAATTCAGGGTGCCGCTCAATATTCAATGATAAGTAGTCCAAAACGTAATCTTTTGAATTGGCACAATAGGTAACATGTTTCAATTCAATTCCGCCTTCAATTTCATTCCACCCTAGGCCCTCCATATCAATACGAGCCTCACCACTCATTGCACTATAAGGCAACTCAGGGAACAGGCCAATGGTTTTAAAATTGAGGTCATCTACAAAAAGATCACATGAAATCTTGGGCTTTCTTGCATTGAAATCCACCAAGCCATTAAAACTTAGCCGTGCATTTGGGTCTGAGACATCCACCGAACCTTTGAAAAAACCATTGGACATAGAACCTTCAATTTCTATGGGACGATAGGTATATCCATGATAATTCAATGCATCAATTACACCGATGGCTTCCATCTCCATGGTCTTCAGCTCAAGTCCCTTTCCAACAACATCCAGCTGAGCCGTCACAGCCCCCCAATCTGTTGTCTGGTAATAGGCTCCCAAATCAAAGTTCTCAGTTACAAGAAAACCGGTATATGCCATTTCCTCCGTATCAATATCGATATCACCCTTGATCGCACCGATATCGGTATACAAATCTCCATAAGCTCTCCAATTGTTTCTCTT
The DNA here is from genome assembly GCA_040375215.1 of Crocinitomicaceae bacterium. Taxonomy (GTDB): domain Bacteria; phylum Bacteroidota; class Bacteroidia; order Flavobacteriales_D; family Sanyastnellaceae; genus CAMCTV01. The sequence continues at coordinate 6,961 of JBEISW010000062.1, forward strand.
TCCGTTAAGCACTCCATTGAATTGTATCAATCCCAACGCGGATAGATTATTGGGCAATTTAACTTCTGGGTCAAACCGTGTAACCAAGTCAGTCAAATCAGAACGATTGGGGGTTAAATTGTTCACCATTAGATGCACTCCCCGCAATTCACCATCCAAAATGTGCGACAGCTCTCCGTTTAAACTCAATCGAGTCATCGCGCCGTAACCCAAGTCCAATTGATGAATTTGAATATCATCCACATTCCCTTTTGCTTCAAGATTAACCCAAGCCGACTCCTTCCAATAGCCTAGATCTGGGATGATGGCTTCAAATTCAGATAAATTCAAAGGAAATCCTTTCACATCCAACTCCATTTCAATTGGTTTGCCCTGTGCGAAATTTAATTTAACATTTCCAGAAAGCTCATTTAGAGTTGTCTTTACATTCAATTCAGAAAAATCAAATTCTCCTTCACTCCATTTTAAATTAACCCTGGCATCATGGCAAGCCAGATCACCGAAGGTTTCAAACTGAATTTCATCCAACTTAACACTGCCCCTTCCAGGATGAATCTCAATATCCTGCATGGTTGCGAAAAGATTGACCACATTCAAATCTTGATGATGATCTAAAACAGGCTTTAAGCCATGGTAATACACATCCGTATTTTCAATTTTAAAAGAAGATAGTTTAACAGAGAAATCTGAAGATTGGGTGGTGTCCGATTGCTGGAAATAATCAGAAAGAAAATCGTAATTCCATGTACTGTCTTGCCTCTGGATAATGTGAAGGCTTCCCTCTTTGAGCACCACTCCATGCATTTGCAAATTACCATTGAACAAACCTGAATAATCTTCTATTACCAGTGAGTGCACATGAATCAAACTGTCATTGTTTTGACCCCAAATGTCCAGGTCCTCTAAATAAAAATGCAATCCCCAATCAAAGCCTACTGATTTCACCTCTACTTGAGTGTTCAACTCATAAGACAACCAGCCAGCAGCTTTATGCGCCAACCAAGATTGCACGACAGAAAACTGCAAAGCCAAACCCAAGAAAAACAGTGGCACCATCGTTATGATGACCACATTTCTAAAGATGTATTTCGGCCTCTTTATTTTCATGCGCGTTGCAATCGTTGCAGCACCCCTTCTTTCAACGCATAGGGAGAGCGATATATTTGATTAAACGGCTGTAAATCCAAAACCAATTTCATCAGATAAATGGCAATGGGCATAAATTGGACACGCAAATTGGGAATGGCCGGGTGTTTCAATCGATCCTCATAACTGGATCCCATCATAAACATGTATATAGAAGCAAAGGCCTCGATGGGAATTTCTTGGGCCTGGTGGCTCAACCAAATTTTCTCCTTTTTACTTGTATGATAATACAACTCTAACAAAGTATCAAAAGATCCACTTGCCCCCACCAATCGTTCACAAGGATATTGAGCCAAAGCTTTCTTGAGTTCTTGGGTGTCAGCATCAAAAATTTGTTTGATATGATTCAATTGATTCTTTTGTGCGCGATCCATCATCGGCACCTGCTCAAAAATTCTACTGATACCCAACTGTGTACTCTGCTTAAAAACAATTCCGTCAGCCGTTGTGATAATAAATTCAGTGCTACCACCGCCGATGTCCATGAGTAGCGTTGGCACTTCATGAAGATCCATGGTTTGCTGAACGCCCTCGTAAATGAGTTGTGCCTCCTCATCACCATCAATTACGGAGATATCCCAATTGGTCAAAGACTTCACGTGCGCTTTAAACACATCAGTATTTCGGGCATCACGCAATGCCGAAGTTGCAAAGACATGAACTTTCTCAACCTGATAAGCTTGAACAATGGAATAATAATAATGCAAGGTATCCAAACCCTTGGCCATGCGTGAATCCGTGATTTGGCGATCTTCAAATCCACCCTCACCTATTTTCACTGGCCACTTATTGGAAAATAAAGACTCCCAATCCCCCTTATCAGACTGCTCTGCAATCAAAATATTGAAGGTATTGGTCCCGCAATCCACTATGGCCATTCGTTTACCCATAATCACGGATTGTATTTAATCCATTTCCAAATTTCTTTGTAACTGGCCTTCTTACCATACATCAATATTCCTACCCGATAGATACGCCCCGCTAATGCAATAAAGGCGATAAAGGTGATGACCAAAATTACCATGGATAAAACAATCATTCCCACAGAAGTTGAGGAAACGGTAGCCTTAACCATCATAACCACTGGCGATGTCAACGGAAAGACAGAGAAAAAGTTACCCGCCCAACTTTCTGGATTGTCAATCATCATGGCTGAAATGATATAACCAAAAACCAAAGGCAATGAAACTGGAGCCATGAATTGTTGGGTGTCTGTCTCGCTGTCCACCGCAGCTCCAATGGCTGCAAATAAGCTGGCGTAAAGAAAATAACCTCCGATAAAATAAAACAAGAACAATCCAATCATCAAAGTCCAATTGATTTGAAAAAACCAATTGATGGCTTGGTTATTCATCAATTCATTCATCATCACCGCTTGATCCATACCCGTTTGCATCACTTGAGCATTTTCTACCACCGCAGCGCCACTGGCTATGTTAGAGGCAAAGAAAGACAAGCCTACAGTAGAAACGACAAACGATAACAATACCCACATCAAAAATTGTGTCAATCCCACTAAGCCGATCCCAATCACTTTACCCATCATCAACTGAAATGGTTTGACAGAACTGACAATAACCTCAACAATGCGGTTGGTCTTTTCTTCAATAACACCACGCATCACTTGCACGCCATACATGAAAATAAACATGTAAATCAAAATAGCGAAGATGAACCCAATGAAAGCTTTTTCTTGTGTTCTGTCCTCTTGACCAAGATTATCGACATTGATATCAGCAAATGAAACCGACACCTTGGCCCTCTTGTATTTTTCATAATCCAATTGCAAACTGTCAATCACTCGGTGCTTCTCCAATGAATTTTCCAAATCATCACCCATCTTGCGCTG
>JBEISW010000299.1:0-2815 GCA_040375215.1 Crocinitomicaceae bacterium
GTGGATGTCAGGTTTTGGTACAATTTTTTTCAGAGAAATTTCAAAACGATGAGGGTCTGATATTCAGCACTGATCTGTAGGAAAATTCAGGTTCGATGCTGAAATATTGGATGAGAATAGACAATTCAAGTTTATTCCAGGACCAATATTTTCGAACATCATTTTGGCTGATGAAATCAACAGAACACCGCCCAAAACGCAATCTGCCTTACTTGAGGCCATGCAAGAAAGAAAGGTAACAGCCGCAGGAAAGACAATGCCTTTACCCGCGCCTTTCTTTGTTTTGGCAACTCAAAATCCAATTGAGCAAGAAGGTACATACCCGCTACCTGAAGCTCAACTGGACCGATTCATGTTCAATATTTGGGTCAACTACCCTACCCTTCAAGAAGAAATTGATATCGTCAAGGCAACTACTGATGACCGAAAGGTTCAAATCAATGCAGTAATTACGCAGGAAGAAATCTTGAATTATCAAAACATCATTCGCAAAATGCCGGTTGCAGACAATGTTATTGAATATGCGGTGAAGTTGGTAAACAAGACAAGACCAGATGGAGAGATTACTCCAGATTGGGTAAATAAAAACATTGCTTGGGGTGCCGGACCAAGAGCATCTCAGCACTTGATTATTGGTGCAAAATGTCATGCCGCATTAAATGGCAAATTCAGTCCAGACATTGAGGATGTAAAAGCAGTTGCACTTCCTATACTTAGACATCGTGTTGTCCGCAACTACAAAGCCGAGGCTGAAGGACTGACCATTGAAAAAATTGTTGCTCAATTGATGTAATATGAAAAAATCATGGATCGATGTGGCTCCACAGAGTCCGTTTCCCATTCAGAATATACCATTTGGAATATATTCAACTCCGTCCAAAACAGCACGCCCAGGGGTTGCTATTGGAGATCAAATCATTGACCTGAAAGGTATTTTTGATCTGCAACTTCTCAGTCATTTGTCCTTTACTTCCCATGACTTCAACACATGCGTGCTCAACACACTCATGAAGCACGGCAAAGCAAAGATGGCTGAATTAAGAAATACGATCATCGAATTATTGGATATAGAAAATGGCATCTTAAGAGATCATCCGCAGTTGAACGATGTCATCGATTTTCAAAAGGACGCTACGATGCATTTGCCTGTTCAAATTGGAGACTACACAGATTTTTACAGCAGTGAGGATCACGCTCGAAATGTTGGGATGATGTTCAGGGATCCAGAGAAGGCCTTGTTGCCCAACTGGAAACATCTGCCCGTAGGCTATCATGGAAGAGCTTCTTCCATTGTGGTGAGCGGAACGCCCATTCACAGACCTTACGGACAAACCAACGCTTCAGACGAAACCCTTCCCACTTTTCAACCCACAAATCAATTGGACTTTGAACTGGAAATGGCGTTTATCACCTTTGATGGCAAACCCATGGGACAGCGCATCTCAACTGCGGAAGCCAAGGACTATATTTTTGGTTTTGTCATTTTCAATGATTGGAGCGCAAGAGATATACAACGTTGGGAGTATGTTCCATTGGGACCATTTTTGGCTAAAAACTTTGCCTCTACCATTTCTCCTTGGATAGTAACATTGGAAGCTCTAGAAGAATTTCATGAGCAAGGTCCAGTGCAATCACCCGATGTATTACCATATCTAAAATATGAAGGTAATTTCAATGTAAATATTGACCTAAAAGTTTCTATAACACCTGCGAACGGAGAAGAAACCATTGTTTCAGAAAGCAACTACAAATACATGTATTGGAACTACGCTCAACAATTGGCTCATCATACTGTTGGCGGATGCAATATACGTTGCGGCGATATGATGGCTTCTGGCACCATCAGTGGTCCTATGGCTGGAAGTTATGGCTCCATGCTTGAAATTGCCTGGAAAGGCACCAAACCTGTACCCTTGAAAGATGGCAGTGAACGCAAATTTATTTTGGATGATGACACCGTGACGATGGAAGCCGTATCTGTTGGCAAACAATACAATATCGGATTTGGAAGTTGTAAAGGAAAAGTACTTGCGTCCGTTTAAAATCGCTTTTATTTGCGAGATATAACATTGTGAAAAGCCAACCAAAATTGGTGTTTCACCTCCTCTGCACTTGCTCTTGTTGTCTTCAATAACAAGTTCAAGTAAATTGATTGACCTTCTGACTTAACGATTCGCAATTCAAAATGATTCTGTAAAATCAAATTTTGTTGATGCAGATTTCTTACAATTTCTGAACACTGTGTAAAGCAATTTTCCCAATCAAAGGATAAAACACTTTCGGAAAAGGCAATCGGTAATACAACCTCATCTGATTTGGTATAATTGGTAATCACCTCATTGGACAACATTTTATTGGGAAGAATGACTTGATGAGATTCAGCCGTGCGCAGCTTGGTATTGAAAATTTGAATCTCTTCCACTTTACCTGTGTATTGCCCCACAGTAATATAATCTTCTACTTCGAAAGGTTTAAAGAACAACAACATCACACCACCTGCAAAATTCTGCAATTCACCTTGTAAAGAAAGACCAATTGCCAAACCAGCAGCTCCTATTAAAGTTACAAGAGAAGTAACTTCAAAACCAGCTATTCCTGCAGCCGTAATCAATACGACGGTTTTTAATGCAACACCAACAAAGCTTTTCACAAAAGACCTAAGTGTCGGACTCAAAGTGCGGTGAATCATGGTAAATTCAATCACTTTGAGCAATCGACCAATGATTAACCACGCCAAAAATAAAAAAAACAAAGCCGCAACAAAATCAGGCAAATGGTTCCACAATAAATCTATCCAATGCTTCATAACAAAAAA
>JBEISW010000198.1:0-4442 GCA_040375215.1 Crocinitomicaceae bacterium
CTGCCTTATGCAACAATTGATAAGTAGCACTGGCCGTAATTTGTTGATGCTTGAAATCAACATCTGCCTTCCATGAAAGATGACTATAAGTCACCTTGCTCGGCTCTGAAAAAGAATGATTGTGCACTTGGGCCTGAACATGTATACACATAAAAAATAGGATAAAAAGAATAAGTTTATTTTTTTTCATTTTCCAACTTCTCCAATAGGTTTTGAAGATCCACAAGATTGGCGGGAAGATCCAATTGGATGATATTCCATACAATCTCATCATCAGGATCAAAATACTCGTGAACAATATCATTGCGCAATGCGGCCATGTACATCCATGGGATATTCTTGTGCTTGTTTTGAAAATGAAAAGGAATGTGCTTCACACCTTCTCCCAATATTTGAAAATTGTAAAAAATTGCATCCTTGGTCATCCCGCCCATTTGAAAATCATTCAAAGATAAATTCTCTGAATATTTCAATATGCGCTCCACAGCCATCACCATATCGCCAACATAACTAATAAAGGGTCTAATGGGTTTTCTTTTCATACAAATCTAATCATGGATTCAAACTCATCTCGGATCACCGGCTTTACCCCTTCATGCGTGGTCAAATCAATCCGCATTTGTAGCTTGGCCTCTAGGAAACCTTTGAGGGCATAGAAACGCCAACCCATGGGCTCATCCAGTTCAACCACAATGGTCAAATCTGAAGTAATGCGCTGTTGATTGGTCCACCAGCCTGTAAAGCCAATTCGGTTGACTCCGAATCTACTCTTGAGCATCGGCTTCAATGCCGCAATGCTCTTGACCAATGTATGATTACTGCGCATGGATCCTCCCAAATACGCCGAGCGGCAAAAGAACACCACTGGTTGATTTTAAATACAACTCTCCAATGTGCAATCTTGAACCTGCAGTTGTGCGCAAAAAATTCTCCAAAACCAATGCAGAAAGTCCAAGGCTATAGGCATTGATGATGAGAAAGCCTTTAGGATCCAATATGGACAAGACATTCTCCATCATCTCGGCGATGTTCTCCTCCAACTTCCATTTCTCGCCCTTTGGTCCATGACCAAACGCAGGTGGATCCAAAATAATACCCTGATACAAATTCCCTCTGCGCTGTTCACGCTGAGCGAATTTCAAAGCATCCTCCACCATCCATCGGATGTCTGGTAAATTGCTCAACTGTCTATTTTCATTGGCCCAAGTAACCACTTGCTTGATGCTGTCCACATGCGTAACATCTGCACCAGCAGCACACGCTGCCAATGAAGCGCCACCGGTATAAGCAAACAAATTGAGTACTTTGGGCTGTCCTCCCAATTTCTTCACTTGTTCTTCAATAAACCGCCAATTGGCACTTTGTTCCGGAAAAATCCCTACATGCTTGAAAGCAGTCAAACCCAATCGCATAGAAAACTCACCTTCCTTCATCGGAAATTGCAATGACCACTGATCAGGCATTGATTTCAATTTAATCCAATCTCCAGAGTTGCTTCCCTTCTGAACAAAACGCACCTGCGCGCGTTTTTTCCACTCATCCTCTTTCCATCGCTTGGGCCAAACCGCTTGGGGTTCAGGCCTAATGGTGATGTACTTTCCAAAGCGCTCCAATTTTTCAAAATCACCACAATCCAATAGCTCATAATCGGGCCAAGGAGCGGGTGTTATCAATTCAAAATTCTCAATCATCTCAGCGAATTTACAATTGAAAGCAGAACGATGTAACTTTATCGCCATGAAGTTTGCCGTTATCGGTTGTGGAAATGTTGGAACACAGTATTCACGCATGTGGATACAAGCAGGACACCAATTGCACCAGGTGCATTTTAGGTCAATGCCACAAGGCCCTATAGCATGGCTCGATCAAAGCGTTGAAAATGTTGCACTCAATGCCATTGCCCAAGATGTAGATGCGGTTTTATTGGCCGCACCTGATGACCAGATTGCTAACATCGCCCAATCCATACCAACAGATGCATTCATCATTCAGCCTTCCGGCACATTTGATTTGCATCAATTGCCGCACCCCAATAAGGCCACACTATGGGCTATTTATAGCATTGTCAAAAACGCTGCTATCGATTTTCAAAAAATACCCTTTGCCATAGAAACGACATCGTTAATGGCGTTTGACACGCTCCATGCTTTGATGAAGACCGTTGGAGCTCCCATGCACACCACCAGTCAAGCGCAAAGAGAAATGGCTCACCTCACAGCTGTATTGGCCAATAATTTCACCAATGCACTGTATCAAAAGGCATTGGACTTGCTTCATGAAAATCAACTTTCAGGAGAATTGATATTGCCCATCATAGCCCAAACCACTTCCCGACTTTCCGCTCTGCCTGATTCAACTCTACAAACAGGGCCTGCTCGTCGAGGAGATTACAAAACCCTAATCAAACACATGGAACTATTGAATAACGATCCCCAATGGAAAGGTCTTTATCAAACCATGAGTGATATTATCTTGCAACAAAATGAACATCGAAAATTATAAGGCCCAATTGGCCAAGACAGATACTTTTATCTTTGACGTAGATGGTGTCTTTACGGACAACATCGTCTACCTCACCGAAGATGGCAGCCAAATGCGAACAGCGAATGTTCGAGATGGTTACGCCGTGCAGTTGGCCGTTAAAAAAGGAATTAAAATTTTTATTCTCAGTGGTGGTAAAATTGAAGCCGTGCGCAAACGTTTTGAAATGTTGGGCGTTCAAGAAATTCATTTGGGTGTAGGAACCAAAAAAGTCAAATTACAAGAGTGGATTGATGAAGGCAAAATCAACCCCAACACCACCACTTACATGGGCGATGACATCCCTGACTTTTGGGTGATGCAAATGGTAGCCATGGGTACATGTCCCGCTGATGCCGCATTTGAAATCAGAAACATCTCTGATTACATATCGCCCTTCCAAGGAGGGCAAGGATGTGTGCGTGATGTGCTAGAGCAAACTTTAAAATTAAAAAAAATGTGGATGGATGATGAATCCACATCTTGGTAAACAATACAACATGAAAAAAGTACTTTTCTTCTTCATCCTTTCAGCCAGCTTGATGGCCAATGCGAAAAACAATCCTCAGCAACAGCGCGTGGATTACAAAATGCAAATAGAGTTGAATGATCAGAATCATCAGTTCAAGGGTCAATCTCAAATCACCTATTACAACAACAGCGCTGATACGCTCAACGAGATTTTTGTTCACTTGTACTTCAATGCCTTTCAACCCGGCAGTGACATGGATGTACGGTCGCTGTGGATAGCCGATCCTGACCCACGTGTAGGAGACCGCATCAGCAAGTTAAAACCGGAAGAATATGGACATCAGCACCTGAGCAAGGTAATAATCAATGGAAAAGAAGGGCAGATAACCGAAATGGGAACCATTGCCAAAGTTGTCTTAAAAAACCCTATACTTCCTGGCAAGAAAGCCAAAATCAGCATGGATTGGAATGGACAAGTTCCTGTTCAGATTAGAAGATCTGGACGCAACAGTGCGGAAGGAGTGGATTACAGCATGTCTCAGTGGTATCCCAAAATCTGTGGTTATGACAAAGACGGTTGGCATCCCAATCCATACATCGCTCGTGAATTTTATGGGGAGTACGGATCGTTTCAAGTAGATATCAATATTCAAAAAGATTTCGTTGTTGCTGCAACTGGTGAACAGTGCGGAGAATCCATTATAGATAACAACAGAAAATCAATTTGTTTTAAAGGACAAAACATCCATGACTTTGTTTGGGCGGCGGACAAGGACTATCAGCATGACATGATCACCTTAGCAGATGGATTAAAAGTTCACTTCTACTATTTGAAGAATCAAGGGTTGGAAGAGAACTGGAAGAAATTTCAGGAAATGACACCCAAGATTTTTTCCTACATGAATGAGCACTTTGGAAAGTACCCCTATCCTGTTTACAGCTTTATTCAAGGCGGAGATGGAGGTATGGAATATCCAATGGCCACACTGATTACGGGAAAAAGAAAGATTGGATCATTGGTAGGAGTAGCTGCTCATGAGTTGGCGCACAGCTGGTACCAAGGGATCTTGGGATTCAATGAGAGCCTATACTATTGGATGGATGAGGGATTCACCAGTTTTTCATCAGACGAGGTGATGGATCAATTGTTCCCCAACCCTGCCAATCCGCTTCACTTGGATGCCGTTGGCGGATACATACAATTGGCCAATAGCGGAAAGGAGGAACCCATGACCACCCATGCGGATCACTTCAATACCAATTATGCCTATTCGAATGCCGCATACAGCAAAGGTCAAACTTATTTGTACCATTTGAAAGGGATGATGGGAGATCAAAAATTCTACAATGGAATGAAGCGATTCTACAACCAATTCAAATTCAAACACCCTACCCCTTCAGACTTTTTGGCTATCATGGAAAAAGAAAGTGGGATGGTATTGGACTGGTAC
>JBEISW010000304.1:0-2761 GCA_040375215.1 Crocinitomicaceae bacterium
AGTGCTTTCTGATTGGGGGTTAAAATAACCCGCTCTTGCCCATTCATACCCATGTTTTCCTATGTATCAAAGGTAAACATTTCCTGGGAATGCGCAAATTGAAATATTATTATTTGGCTGGTTGAGCCAAATCATACAAATGCTTCATGGCCTCATAGGTTGCTGGACAACGGTGTAAATTGGCAACGTACAACTCCGTTTGATCAAAAAAATCTTTTCTGTGCAAATGGGGAAACTTGGCGCAATCGTGTGGACGAAATTCATATACTGAACACAACCCTTTTTTATCATCAAAAAACTGACAGGGAGTGGAGTTATTGCAGATATCACCTGTGGATTCTTCTACATACAACCACTTGTCAAAAAATTCTTGGTATGTCATTCCCAGATGGGCTGCCAGTTTCTTCACCTCAGCTTTTTTCCAGGTAGGTGTCATGGTTTTACAACAGTTGCCACATTGCGTACAATCCACTTTCTTCCATGCATGCTTCTCCGCCTGACGAACCAACGGATAAATAGATTTGTCACCCTTCTTTACCACCTTTGTAAGAAAAGCGGCAATCTTTTTTTTATTGCGATATGCCTTTTGGCGATAAGATTTGATATTGATGGTGGTGCTCATGAAAGAATTGGAAGAAAAAAGTAAAGGCAAGCCCCTCATATCGCACCGCTACAACCATCTACCTTTGCTGCCTTCCGACCCTGGAGGGTTTGACGGGAGCTGGTCGTATGAGACTTGCCTTCGGGGGCAAATGTAATCACAATCTTGTTATTCAAACAAGTATAAATTTCAGTTTGAACGTTTACCTTTGTTGCAATGGAGAAACTCAATCTTTCTATCGTTGTCCCTTTATTCAATGAAGAGGAATCACTTCCCGAATTGTGTTCGTGGATCAAAAGAGTGGCTGATGGTCATCAATTGCGCTATGAAATCATCTTGGTAGATGATGGAAGTACGGACAACTCCTGGGAAATCATTCTCGGTTTGAGAACAGAATTTCCGATTCGTGCTGTGCGCTTTGCCGTTAACCAAGGAAAAAGCGCAGCACTGCATGTAGGTTTTCAAAGAGCCCAAGGTGACGTAGTGATTACGATGGATGCAGATTTGCAAGACTCACCAGACGAAATCCCTACGTTGTATCAAATGATAACTGAAGAAGGTTTTGATTTGGTCAGTGGCTACAAGAAAAAAAGACATGACCCCATTAGCAAAACCATTCCAACCAAATTGTACAATTGGGCCACCCGCAAGATGAGCGGCATCAATCTAAACGATTTCAACTGCGGATTGAAGGCCTACAAAAACAAGGTGGTCAAGCGCATTGAAGTTTATGGAGAAATGCACCGTTACATTCCCATTCTAGCGCATCGAGCTGGATTTAAGAAAATTGGTGAAAAGGTGGTTCAACATTATCCCAGAAAACACGGTGTTTCGAAGTTTGGTTGGGAGCGATTTATCAACGGATTTTTGGATTTACAATCAATTGTTTTCATTTCAAAATTTGGTAAAAAACCGATGCACTTCTTTGGAACTTTAGGCAGTTTGGTTTTTATGATTGGCTTTTTCTCTTTCTTGTGGCTAGGTGGCAACAAGATGTATTGTTTGATCAATGACATTACAGAAAAAAACATAGCTGATCAATCCGTTTTTTACTTGGCCCTAACGAGCATGATCATAGGAACGCAATTGTTTTTAGCCGGATTTATTGGAGAGCTTATTGCCCGCAACGCGCCACATAGAAATGAATACTCCATAGAACAAGAATTTTAGTCCATGGCAAGCAATACTTGGGGAAAGCATTTTAGATTAACCACTTTTGGCGAATCGCATGGATCAGCCATTGGTGGGGTCATTGATGGTTGCCCAAGCAATTTCAGTATAGACACTGCTGCCATACAGTTCCAACTCAATAGAAGACGACCCAACCAGAACGATTGGGTAACACCCAGAAATGAGGCGGATGAAGTTGAATTTCTATCCGGTATTTTTGAAGGAAAAACCACTGGCGCCCCAATAGGATTTGTTATAAAAAACAAAGATCAAAAATCAAAAGACTACGATCAAATCAAAGACACCTATCGTCCTGGACATGCAGATTATGTATACGATGCCAAATATGGTCATCGGGATCACCGTGGAGGGGGAAGATCTTCAGCAAGAGAGACCGCTTGCAGAGTAGTAGCTGGTGAAATGGCAAGGCAGCTTCTGGCTTCAAAATCTATTCAGGCAAGAGCCTATGTCAGCAGTATCAAAGATTGTTGCGTACCCAAAAATTATGGATTCCTAGACCTAACTAAAATAGACCAAAGTCCCGTTCGTTGTCCGGATGAAACAACATCTGAAAGGATGATTCAATTGATTCAGCAAGCAAAAGACAAACAAGATAGTTTGGGAGGTGTTATTACTTGTATCATTGAAAATGTTCCTGTTGGATGGGGTTCTCCGATTTATGAAAAATTAAATGCGCAATTGGCACATGGGATTTTTTCACTCAATGCCGTAAAGGGATTTGAAATGGGCGACGGATTTTCCAGCACACTAAAGTGGGGCAGCCAAAACAATGATGCCGTGCTTGGCGGAACCAATCATGAGGGTGGTATAACTGCCGGGATATCCAATGGGAAAGACATTTGGTTCAAGGTGGCATTTAAACCCACAAGCTCAATTGGTCAGAGACAAGAAACAATCAATAAAAACAACGAAACCGTATCGATGGCATTGGAGGGAAGACACGACCCCTGTGTTGTCATACGTGCTGTC
>JBEISW010000152.1:0-5702 GCA_040375215.1 Crocinitomicaceae bacterium
GACCAGCAGGTCACGGTGCGCTAATCAAAAATTTACAGGAGCTGAATGGCGATATCATATTCATCAAAAACATAGACAATATCGCTCATGAAAAATGGATAGATCAAATTACTTTTTACAAAAAAGTAATTGGAGGACTGCTCATTGATTTAAAAAACAAAACCCATCAATTGCTGCTTGAACTGGAGTCAGATGGTAAACAAGCCCTTCCCCATGCCATTGAATTTCTTTACCAACAATATGGATATCGCAGCTTAGAAGAGCCAACGGTAGGACAAGTTTACGCTGCGCTCAACAAGCCCATTCGTGTTTGTGGCATGGTAAGAAATGAAGGAGAACCTGGAGGTGGACCATTTTGGGTTCTTCACCACAACGGTCAAATCAGCAAGCAGATTGTTGAGAAGAATCAGATTGATGTTGCTGATCCAATTCAATCCACCCATATCAGCGCTTCTACACATTTTAATCCTGTAGACATCGTTTGTTGTATCAAAGACCACAATGGAAAGAAATATGATCTCAAAAAATTCATTGATCATTCCACATCCTTTATCAGTGATAAATTTCAAGACGGACAAATTGTAAAAGCCCTTGAATTACCGGGCCTTTGGAATGGATCGATGTCCGGATGGAACAGTGTTTTTGTTGAGGTTCCGTCTCAAACTTTTCATCCTGTAAAAACGGTTAACGATTTATTGAGACCGGGACATAAGTAACGACGTCCAACTTTTTGTTACAAAAAAAAGTTTCATCTTCATTGCTATTGGATGCAACAAAAATAACTTCATGCTGGGTTTCAAGTATAAGTTTTGAAAACCACTCCACACCTTTTCTATCAAGGTGAGCTGTTGGTTCGTCTAGAATTAAGACTTCTGCCTTTATTGCGAATGCTAAAATCAATTTGACTCTTTGCCGCATCCCTGATGAAAAGGATTTAAGTGGTTGATGACGATACTTTTCTAAACCCATCTCAGCTTCCATTCTTTCCAATGACCAGTTGTCATGGAAACCTCTCAACTTCTCCACCTGCAAAAACAACTCACAATAGTTCAATTGCTCTGGTAGCAGCAGAGCTGGTGATGTCCATGAAATGGATTTCCAATGATTGTGTTCCTCCACATCCGCTTTGTTGTTTTTGATAACAACAGTACCTTCTGTTGGAGTTAGGTATCCTGCAATAATACTGGTCAGCGAACTTTTACCGGAACCATTGGCTCCGATAATGGCTACTCGATCTCCTTTTTGCCAAGAAATATCCAAATGACGAAAAAGCCATCTTCCGTTGAACCGCTTTCCAATATCAGTCAGAACAATTTCCTCAACCATTCAACCCTTTTACAATTCCCTTCTCTGAACTGCTGATGAAGGATAAAATTTCCTCCGTAAATGGTGTAGGTTCCATCGCAGAGATAGCCTCTACCCCTTTCCCTACCGTGGGAGATTGCACAAACAGCGCACGATAGATATCTTCAATGTGTTGAACAGATGCATCATCGTATCCGCGGCGTCTTAATCCTATGGCGTTAACGCCAATAAAATTCAATGGTTCTCTTGCAACTTTGATATACGGGGGAACATTCTTTCTGACCAAAGATCCACCTGCGATGAAAGAATGCTGACCAATACGAACAAATTGTTGAACCGCTACCACTCCTTCAATAATCACCCAATCTTCAATGGTTACGTGACCAGCAATATTTCCGGAATTGGCAATTATGCAATGATCTCCAACGAAAGCATCGTGGGCAATGTGAACATAGGCCATCAATAAACAATGCTTTCCTACCTTGGTAGTCATGCGGTCTTTGGTTCCGCGATTAATTGTAACACACTCCCTGATGGTTGAATAATCTCCAACTTCCGCAGTGGATGGCTCGCCATCAAACTTCAAATCCTGGGGGATTGCAGAGATCACTGCCCCTGGAAATATTCTGCAGTGTTCACCAATCCTTGCGCCATTCATAATGGTCACATTGGGACCAATCCAAGTGTTGTCTCCAATGACAACATCATCCTCAATGGTAGAGAAAGCACTTATGGTCACATTCTGGCCAATCTTAGCCTTTTCGCTAACTACACTATATGGATGGATCATACTGTTTTGATTTCTTGTACAACTTTATCTTTTACCACCTGCGCCAACATGGAAGCCTCTGAAACAACCTTTCCATTCACATAAGCCGTTCCTGCCATATTCACTAATCCTCTTCTAATAGGCGACTTCAACACCAATCTAAATACAACAGTGTCTCCTGGAATTACTTTTTGTTTGAACTTTACTTCATCAATCTTCATGAAATAGGTGCTGTAATTCTCTGGATCTTCTACTTGACTCAACGCAAATATGCCTCCTACTTGAGCCATAGCTTCAATCTGAAGTACCCCAGGCATCACAGGATTATTGGGAAAATGTCCTTGGAAAAAATGTTCATTCATCGTCACATTTTTCACACCCACAATGGACTCATTGTCCATCTCCAAAATTTTGTCAACCAACAAAAAAGGATATCGATGGGGCAACATCTTTGAAATATCATTGATGTCATACAAAGCCGGTTTGGTTAAATCAAATTGAGGACCATCGGACTTTTCTTTCTTGATCAATTGTTTGATCAATTTGGCAAATTCTACATTTCCAAAATGGCCTGGTCGAGCGGCCAATATATGACCTTTAATGAATCTTCCTGTCAACGCCAAATCACCCACTATATCCAACAGCTTATGACGTGCCGGTTCATTTTCATACTGCAATTTAATGGTGTTTAGAACGCCAATCCCTTCTACCTTAACATCTTGATCTTCTCTGCCTAATTTTTTTAAAATCGCCTTGATATCAGCATCTGCATAAGGTTTATCTACCATTACAATGGCATTGTCCAAACTTCCACCTTTGATCAACCCGTGCTCAGCAAGAATTTCCAACTCCCTTAAGAAAACAAAGGTTCTGCATTTGGAAATTTCGGTTTTGAAATCTTCTAACTTGTACATGTGTGCGTGCTGAGTACCCAAAATAGGGCTATTGTAATCCACCATCACCGTAACCCTGAACTCTCCGCCCTTGGTAGGAACTGCCAGCATCTCAATTCCTTTTTCTACATCCTCATATGTCAAGTTATCTTTTAATTCAAAATACAATCTGTCTGCATTCTGTTCAACATAACCAACGGCTTCAATGGCTTCAACAAAAGGCTTTGAACTTCCATCCATAATCGGCATTTCAGGCCCATCCACTTGAATCAAAACATTGTCCACCTCACACCCGTAAATTGCAGCCAAAACATGCTCAGACGTGTGAATCTTTGCCCCATTGTATTCCAACGTTGTTCCGCGTTGGGTGGTCGTTACCAAATCACAATCTGCAGGAATAATGGGTTGGCCATCTAGGTCTACCCTTTGAAATTGATAACCATGATTCTCTGGAGCAGGGCACAATTTTAAATTTACCTTGGCTCCCGTATGCAAGCCTACGCCTTGAAGCTCTATGGCGCTGGCCAATGTTCTCTGTTTAACTGACATAAAGCAAAAATAAAGCAAATCACCCCCATATGAGGTTTTTGTACATTTAGTTTCGACGTGCAATTGTTAATCCATCACGAATGGGAAGTATAATGGTCTCCCAAGAAGTTGATTGAGCCAAATACTGATTCAATTCTTGCAACACAATGGTGTCGGTATCTCCCAGCGCAGCCGGTTCCAATACTTTACCACTCCACAATACGTTATCCAATAACACCCATGCACCGGAGCGCAGACCTCCTTCCAATAAGCGCAAGTAATTCATGTAATTCTTTTTATCAGCATCGACAAAAACCAAATCCACTTCAGACAGTGCCAACCTTGATAGTGACTCTATGGCATCCCCGTAAAGCACTTCCAATCGAGGATCATTCAGATATTTCTTATGTATCCAAGACAGCTCTTCGTTTAATTCTAAGGTCATCATCTTTCCGTCAATCGTCAATCCTTCCAAAAGACAAAGAGCGCTGTACCCTGTGAAAGTACCCAATTCCAGGATGTTTTGCGGTCTAATCATTTTTGATAGCGCCGACAATAAGCGTCCTTGATAGGCTCCACTGCACATGCGTGGATTGACCAACTTCTGCCAAGTCTCTTTCTCCAACTGTTCCAACACATCAGGCACTGCTGACATGTGCAATTTCAGATAATCTTCCGTTGTCATTTTTTACAACCCTCCTTTTCCTTGATACAATCTTACAGGGCCATCCAATGTCAACTTCAGCACTGGAATGGTTTGCTTTTGCAGCTTCCTTTTTTGTCCCCAACTCAAAAAGAGCAATCCAGGTTTCTGACTCCAAGAAATCTTACCCACTACTTTGGCTTCTACCTCTCCTCCTCCATTCAAAAACACTGCGTTCAAGACTTTGTTCATTAACCCTTTGACCTGAATCGGTCCTGATTCATTGCCATTTAAGAAGAGATAAATACAGGTAGAATCTTTGGAATATGTCGATCCACCGTAATAATGTCCCAAAGGCAGTCCTGCTATTGTTCCAAAAACGGCCTCTCCATTCTTTCTATTCCAATCACCTAAAGCTTCTAATATCTCTACTTGTTCATGTGGAATTTGACCTGTTTCCATTGGGCCAATATCCAATAACAAATTCCCCCCGTTGCTCACTACATCAGTGTAAATAGCGATGATCTCCTCTGGCGATTTCCAATTCTTATCATTTTGTTGGTAGCCCCAATTGTTGTTTGTCGTTAAGCACAATTCCCAATATTTCTCATCTGGTCTTTGGATAGGGAAATTTTGTTCTGGAGTATCATAATCGCCTTCACCATTCAATCGCGCATTAATGATAACATTGGGATTGTGCTCTCGCAACATCTTACCCAACATTGGCGCTTGCCATTCTTCCGCTGAATGTTCCCAACCCCCATCAAACCACCACAAATCCGGATTCTGTTGAACCATTAATTCCTGCAATTGGATTTTATTAAACTGTACAAATTTCTCCCAGCGCTCCGGGTTGTCTTTTATAGCATACCTTGAGCTATCCTTTGTAAATCCCGTATAATCAGGATGCGACCAATCCAAGATAGAGTAATAAACACCCAACTTTAAGCCGGCCTCCTTCACTGCTGCCGAAAAAGGCGTAAAAACATCCTTACCCGCGGGTGAATGTTTGGGTATTGACCAATGATTGGCTTGGGTATTCCACAATGCAACTCCGTCATGGTGCTTGGATGTCAAAACCGTATATTTCGCACCACTATTTTTAATCAAATCCACCCATTCATGTGGGTCGTATTGTGCCGCCGTAAAACCATTGATCTGTTCCATGTAATCTGAATGAGGCATCTTCTTGTTGTAAAAAGCCCACGACTCATCAGTGCCATTAACAGCATAAATCCCCCAGTGGATAAATATTCCCAACTTGGCATCGGCAAACCATTGCATTTTCTCCTTTTGGCCAAAACCAATTGTGCCTATCGATTGTAAGAGCAGGAACATCAGCAAAACCTTCTTCATCTTGCTAAGGTAAACTTTTACCTTAAATTGCAGACATGCAAAACAAAGTGTTTCATCTTGTATTAGGACCGTTGTTGTATGGCTTGGTATTTTTCATTTTACCATCATCATTTTCTTTTGAGATGCGAATTAGCGCTGGTTCAGTGGCCTGGATGTTGGCTTGGTGGCTGACAGAGGTAGTCCCCATGGCCATAACCGCGTTGCTGCC
>JBEISW010000270.1:0-3115 GCA_040375215.1 Crocinitomicaceae bacterium
CATTGATATACTGCCAAGCAGCCTCATTGATCAAGTAATTGTCATTTTGATCATAAACATAACCACGAAAAAGACCATTCTCACCCACGTACCAAGGGAAAACAGTGTGCGTTTCAAGATATGTATTGATCATTATTCCCATTACTTGCTTCTCTTTATTCGGTAAATCCAATCGCCAATCAACAAGGTCCTGCGCGATGGATTGAACAAGGACCTCCACTTCATTCTGCGAACTTTTGGGGCTGATTCATCAGTTCTTTCGGCAACTTGTTCTATCGTCAATTGACTTTCTTCCTTTCTAATGCGATGGCACTCTGCTGTCCATATTTCTTGATATTCATGGGATTCCCACCTTGATTGTAAACTTTCCAACCATTGACGATCTCCAATACTTACTGAGCCTTTGTCATTTTCCAAAGTCAATGGAATCCAATGAGGCACAATGCTATCGACTGAAAAATTCAACTGAAGCAATGCGCCTTTTTGCGTTTTGGCTCGACCTTTTTGCTCTTCAATATCAAAAATAAAATTACCCAGAGAATAAAAGATCCACTTCTTTCCAACGGATTGCATGGGTTGCACAACATGCGGATGGTGGGCTACAATCACATCAATATCCTCATGTATAAAGGTCAACAATCTTCTTCGTTTGAAAGGGAAAGGAACATCACTGTATTCCTCACCACCATGATAATTCAAAACAATGTAGTCGCAAAGTGGGCGAATGGTTTTCAAGTGCTTTCGAAAATCAATCAAATTCACTTTTTCTTCATCCTCATGAATGGCAAGCAACGCAATGGTGAGACCATTTAAACAAATGTATTGCGGCGTCCAATCCCATCGGCCTTCTGCATTTAAACCCAGAGGCATTTCGCCTTGATCTACAATCATTTGAGTAGTCCTTGCCGCTTGGTCAACACCAAGATCATGAATGTGATTATTGGCCAAATTAAAAACGTTGATATTGCGTTTTGTACAATAAGTCAATGCCAAGGATGATTGCGCAATGGGGTCTCCTTTGGTTCTCGCTTGAGACTGCTCAACGCAAGGACCTTCCCAATTGACCACTGTCGCGGCAGCATTATCGAAAACATGCTGTACTTCGGCAGACCAAATTTCAGCGCCTTCATGAATTTGTTTGGCATACTTACCCGTAAAAGCGACATCGCCAGTGAAAACAATCTTGACGGGATAAAATTCACTTTCTGTAATCACTTTTGCAACAGAGGCAAGACTCGATTTTCGACTCAATCGCCACAACCATGTAGCCATATACAAAGCCGCCAAAACGCCAATAGCACCAAATCCGGCTACTGCAAATTCAAAACCAAATAAGCTTCCCAATAACCAAAGGCTCAACCATCTCAAGGTTAAAACCATTGTATTGTAATACAAATGTTTCTTTAGTTGATGGTGCACATTGATGAGATGGGACAATTGATTGATCCAATACAAAATAAAAATCCAGGGAGCCAGCAAAACAGCGAACAATCCCGCATCTCTATACACTTGCCCAAAGAAGAACTCAAATAAATCTGGTCCCTTCAGCATGAGTACGGTAAATGGAAGAATGGCGCTTAAACCAAAAATGCGCAACCAACGTTTGGTCCAATCATGGACGGATTCAGAATCTGATTCGATTTGACTGGTCTTTACATTGAACACTTGAGTCAATGAAGCGCCAATAAAAGCAATAGGAGCCGTTAAGATTTTATGGGCCAAAGTGAAATTCCCCATCAAGGCAGCGTTTCCAAACCAGGGCAAAACAAAAAAAGGCAGTTGCCTTGAAACAGCATTGAAAAGTGAAGACAACATGGATGGAACGGGGAAATGTGCATATGCAGCAAAAGCCAAATGCATGGGACTTTGAGACAATTGCATTGATTCTATTTGACGTCGCATATTCCATAGCAACCAACCGTAAGCAGATGCTTGACCCATTACCCAGGCAATTACCAGGATACCATTGTAATTGGGAACAATCCACGCGAATGTTATACTAAAAAACAACGTGAAAAAAGATTGAATCATCCTAGACTTGGCCATGATGGAAAATGCTTGAATTCTATTGTTCCATTGCATGGTTGCCAAAATGCCACCCTCAAAAAACACACTGCATCCAAGCAGCAATACCACTCCGCTAAAATGATATGGAGAAAAATAATCCGGAAAAAACCAAGCCGTTAAGGCCAACACGACAGATGCCAAAGCACCAAGATAAATGGCCCATCGGCGAGCGATGCGCCACAAAGACCAAGCCTCTGAATGGGCTTTTGGTAGGAGAATAGCGGATTCTAAACCGCCACAAGCCCATACGCTAAAGACACCCACAAAAGCACTGAACATTCCCAATGTGGCCCATTGTTCAGGAGCCAGCCAAAGGGTGAGGATCGGATAGGATAAAAAGGTCAACAACTGAGCGATTACAGAACCGCTCAACAATGTGGCTATTTTCTTGAAAAATGACAATGGAATTACTCCCAGGAATATTCGACCATTTTGGTTTTGTCATCATTGACAAAAACCTTGATTTTCTTGCCTGATTGGGTCCTTAGCGGCTTCAGATCGAAAGCTAACTTCTCTGTCAACATTGCCCGACAATTGTCACCATTGGCATTGTGTTCCAAAAACAATGGCAACTGCGGTGGCAGACTCTTTAAAAAGTTACCATTGGAAATCATTTGAAAAGAATGCGTTTTACATCCACCACTGTATTGCACAGCTATGTACAGAGAATCTCCAACAACATTCATGTCAATGACGGAAAAAGCGTCACCTTTTGCAGGTCCCACAAATGCTTTATCAACAGTAATGAAACCATCATTTCCTGTGAGCATTTCTTGCATCATACCCAAACCGTCTTCTTCTTTCACAATGGGTTGTTTTGTTTTACAACTGTAAATGGTCATTAAAATGAATGAACCTAAAATTACTTTTCTCATGCTGTTGTGGTTTCTAATTGTTTTTGCAAGTTAAACATTTCATCTCTCAAACGAGCAGCATTCATAAAATCCAACTCCTTGGCCGCTACTTCCATTTGTTTCTTGGTGGTTTGAATCAATCCTTGCAATTGGTCTTTGGATAAATACTGATGTACAGGATCTGCGGCCATTGG
>JBEISW010000070.1:0-9385 GCA_040375215.1 Crocinitomicaceae bacterium
CAGGCTGAATGATGGCCTTTTGAAAGTAAGAACTGGTGTCAGTTAGAATTAAGTGGGGAGTAACTCCCCATTTTTCTTGCCATGACTCAGGCTGATTCATTTCTTTTTCCAATAGCGGTTTTTGCTGGGAAGTTGTGATCCAAATGAGGTGATTGATGGTTGGTAACTTGGACCACAGCATTTCTTTGTCCCACTGTGCATTGCCATTTTTTTCTGGAGAAAGTGTTTGATGTCCTGCATCCAAAAGCAACTGATGAATGGTGGACTTTTGTCCATTGATGTAAAAATATTCGCCATCCCAACTGCCAACAACCACTGTTTGTGGTTGTTTTATTTTACAAATGTTTGACTGGTATTGTTGGACTTTGGATTTGAAAATATCCTCAGCTAATTTCACTCGTTTGCTCAAAAAACCAATGACCTTGATCCATTCCAACCTGCCCAATGGATGTGTTTCTTCGTAATCTACAAAAGGAATTTTTTCTGTTCCTTTAGGAAGAACAAAATCAATGGGGTCAAAAGGGCTGTACAAAACAAAGTCGGCAGGATTGCTCCAAAGCAACTCATGATTGATTTCTGATTTTCCTGGATTCAATTCTACCAGTTGCTTTTGCTTCCATCGTTTTTGCAATTCAGGCGAATCAACATCTTGTGGATATACCAATCCTTTAATATCCGCAGTGTTTTTTAGCAATGAAAAGAAACCAACTTGTGTCGTACTCAATAAATGAAATTGATTGGCAGATTTTTGTTGAAAGGCAAGGGTATCACCGCCATGAATGATATGCAGCGTGGTGTCCAGACCGTCAACGGAGAAAAAGAAAAGTTGCGCATATTGGGGATGTATTTGATGGAGCGGAACATTGTTTTTGGACTGACAGGACCAACACCCAATAATGCAAATAAGCCATCCCCAATATTTCATGGGAACAAAAATAAGGGAATGCAGGGTAGTGCCTTAAATTCGCACTATAAATCCGATGAAAATGGCAGATCCAAAAGTGATTGAGCGCAACCGCAATGAAGATAAAATGGCCCTTATGGTTTCAGACATGAACAAACGTTTGGCCAAAATCATGGAAGGCGGAGGAAAGGCACGCCAGGAAAAGGAGCGGGCCAAAGGAAAGATGACAGCACGCGAACGAATTGATTATTTATTGGATCAAGGTGCTGACAGAATCGAGATTGGAGCATTTGCAGGCGATGGAATGTATGCTGAGCATGGAGGCTGTCCCTCAGGTGGAGTAGTAGTAGTGATGGGTTGGGTGGCAGGAAAGCAATGTTTGGTGGTAGCCAATGACGCCACCGTTAAGGCAGGGGCTTGGTTTCCGATTACAGGAAAGAAAAATTTAAGGGCGCAAGAAATTGCACTAGAAAACAACTTGCCCATTGTTTATTTGGTGGATAGTGCAGGTGTTTACTTACCGATGCAAGACGAGATATTTCCTGACAAAGAACACTTTGGAAGGATTTTCAGAAACAACGCCAAGCTTTCTGCTCAGGGAACTTTGCAGATTGCGGCCATCATGGGATCTTGTGTCGCCGGAGGAGCTTATTTGCCCATCATGAGCGATGAGAGTTTAATCGTAGATAAAACGGGCACCATTTTCTTGGCAGGCTCATACCTGGTCAAGGCCGCCATTGGTGAAGATATCGATAACGAAACATTGGGCGGCGCTACAACACATTGTGAAATCAGTGGTGTAACAGACTACAAGGCCAAAGACGATGCGGACGCATTGGATAAGATCAAGTCCATCATGTCTAAAATGGGTAAGCAAAACAACACTGCAGGTTTTGACCGCGTTGCTTCAGTATCGCCATTATTGGATCAAAAGAACTTGTATGCTGTTTTACCAGAAGATAGAGTTAAACCTTATGATGTAAAGGAAATGATTGCCACATTAGTAGATGGTGGCGAATTTTTAGAGTTCAAGGAAGATTTTGGAAAGACCATCGTATGCGCTTATGCGCGTATTGACGGATGGGCTGTAGGTATTGTGGCCAATCAGCGAATGATCGTCAAGAGTAAGAAAGATGGTATGCAGTTGGGCGGTGTTATTTTCAGCGATAGCGCAGATAAGGCTGCACGTTTTATCATGAATTGCAACCAGAAGAATATTCCTTTGATCTTTTTACAAGACGTTACCGGGTTTATGGTGGGTTCAAGATCGGAGCATGGCGGCATCATCAAAGACGGTGCAAAAATGGTTAATGCCCAAGCCAATAGTGTCGTTCCTAAGTTTACCATAATCACGGGAAACAGCTACGGCGCGGGAAATTATGCCATGTGCGGAAAGGCCTATGATCCAAGATTGATAGTTGGATGGCCAACTGCTCAGGTGGCTGTGATGGGAGGTGCCCAGGCCGCTAAGGTTTTGTTGCAGATTGAAACTGCAGCCAAAAAGGCCAAAGGCGAGGTGATTACCAAAGAGGAAGAAGACGCGTTGTATCAAAAGATAAAATCAAAGTACGATGAGCAAACCACACCCTATTACGCAGCTGCACGTTTGTGGTTGGATGCAGTAATTGATCCAGTTGACACGCGGAAGTGGATCAGCATGGGTATTCATGCAGCCTCATTGGGTCAGCCAACACCACCATACCGAACCGGAGTTATTCAAGTATAACAAGATGGGATTGTGGCGCAATAGCTTTGTTTCGTGGTGGAATTATCAGCCGCTGCAGATCATTTTGTTGGGCGGTTTGGTGGCCCGATTATTTGCGGCTTTCTTCTCTCCGGGTTACTTGATGGTAGATGATCACTTTTTAACGGTTGAAATAGCGGGCTCTTGGGCCAATGGTTTCAATACGGGTGATTGGATTCCAGGTTGGGGAAATACGGAAACAGCGCCACAAGCGTTTAGTTTTTTATACAACGGATTGCTTTTTGTCATTTACAAAGCTCTTTATTGTATTGGTTTGGAGGATCCGCAGCATTTGCAGTTGGTCATGCGCATTGTTCATGGATTGTGGTCCTTGCTTTCGGTTTATTATGTATTTCAACTGACGCTCCGGCTTTCTAATAAAAACACTGCGGTTACAGCCGCTTTATTAATGGCCTTTTTGGGACTGATGCCCATGAACGCCGTTCGCAATTTGGTGGAGGTGGTTAGCCAGCCTGTTATTATTGGTGGTTTGTATTATATTACTACAGTAAAAAAATCACGGTGGGTGCTAGGCGGATTGATGTTGGGCATCGCCGTTGGACTGCGTTTTCAAAATGCTTGGATTCCCATCGGATGGGGACTCACAGCTATTTTCATGAAGGAGTGGCGAAAGTTCCTCATTGTCGCAGGTACTGCGGGTATTGCTTTTTTTCTTTCACAATTGGATGATATTTTGCTTTGGGGAGGAAAACCTTTCCAACATGTGTTGGGCTATTTTGAATACAATGCACAGCATGCAGGCGAGTTTCCCAATTCACCATGGGCCTACTTGTCTTGGTTGTCCTATTTTATTTTACCTCCGGTAAGTTTGTTTGTTTTTTGGGGAGCATTAACCCCCTTCTTTAGGCGACAGGACGGTTTGAAACCGAGACATTCTGAATATTGGGGCGTTTGGATGGCATGGTTGGTATTTACTATTTTTCACTTGGTTTTCCCCAATAAGCAAGAACGATTTTTGTTTCCAGTACTTCCGTTATTGTTGGTGACGGGAGTTATAGGATGGTACAGGTGGGTAGAGTGGAAAAATTGGGAAACAAAACTTTGGATCAACAGAAGTTGGAAGTTTTTTTGGTTTGTCAATGCAATATTGCTGATTGGCGCCAGCTGTATTTATCCCAAGAGGGCTAGGGTGGAGAGCATGCATGCTTTGTATGCGTTTGGTGATGCTCAGAATTTCATTCAAGAACATGCTCACCGGGAAAGCGTGCCATTGGCTCCAAAGTTCTATGCAGACATTTGGGACGAATACTATACGTTTGGAAATCATCAAAATTTGGAAGAGACCATCGGCTTATTCTATGTCTTGGATTCTTCATTTAAAAACGACGTTCACCGCAGAAGTTATCCCAATTACATTTTGTTTTATGATGATCTTGATTTGGATCAGAGAGTGAAAAATTGGAAGAGTAAGTTTCCTCATTTGTCTTATTGTACAACCATTGAGCCGGGGTTTTTTGACCGTTTTTTACACAGACTGAACCCCGTTAATTCATTGGAGAAAATCACAATTTATCGCATTCCAAAAGAGGATCAGAAAAAGTTTTAATGTAGCATTGCTTAGGACTTTCGTAATGCGATCTCAATAAGTAAGGCGTGATTTCAGAAGAGGGCAGTGGTTGAATAATCCAATCTAACTCTTCTTCATGTTCGATGCGTTGGTCACTGTCTACAAAAGCATACCCCTTTAAATTTCCCCGTTGGACCCAAACAAAGGATTTTTCATGATCTTTTCTCCCACGGCCAATGACCAAATAGGATGGCTGCTTGGCAATCATGGTTTGAAGCGCATTCTCCAAGGCTTGATTGTGAAAGGATATCTCTTCTTGCAATTCTTCTCCTTGAAAGTTGTGCAACCCAATCCATCTGCCTTGAATGTTGTGTTCTTCTTTCAAATTGTTCAACCATTGATAAGCAGCTTTCATAGATGGAAAACTATGGATGCTTTGGGCTGTTTTACCCTTGACAACTTGTAATCTATGAATTCCCTTTTGATCATAAAAAGAAATCAAGTGAAAAGGATGGGCCTTTTTCTTTTGAGCTTTGTTGTATTTGGGAAAGTGCTTTCTGATTGCGGCATCTTCCATCAATGAGGCCAATAGCTCAGTGCCCGTCTCTTGAAATTCAATGTGCGCAATCTCACGTAAAAAAAACTGTTGCCTTTCTCCGCCGTCTGGATTGAAATGTGAACGAACACGTTTTTTGATATTCAAGGCTTTGCCAATGTAAAGGTGTTCGCCTTTTTCATTTTTAAAAAAATAGATTCCAGCGGAGGTTGGCAATTGCTGAAACTCCTCGTTGGGAATGTGATTGGGCAAAAAAGAATCTCCACTTCCTATTTTAAGCATGTCATTGATAATGGTAAAACCATGTTCTTCTATGCATTTGTCAAATAAAATGGAAGTGGCTTGTGCATCGCCCATTGCTCTGTGGGCCGCAAAATTGGGAATGTCAAACAATTCGCACATGGAGCTTAACCCATATTTTCGGTGACCAGGAAAAGAAGCCCGCGCTAAACGCACTGTGCAAAGCTTTTCAGGTTTCCATTGAAAGCCAGCGGCGTCCAATTCAGCTTTGACAAAGTTGTAATCAAAGTTCACGTTGTGCGCAACAAACACGCAATCTTTTAGTAAATCAAAAATCTCATCAGCAACATCCTCAAACAGTGGCGCATGTTGTAACATTTTGTCATTAATCCCCGTAAGGGAAACGATGAATGGAGGGATTTTTTTTTCGGCATTGATAAGTGTCTCGTATTTGTCGATCACTTTTTCTCCATCGTGGATGCAAATGGCAATCTCGATAATGGTACCTTGGCCAGGTTTGCTTCCTACGGTTTCAATATCGGTGATGGCAAATCGCATTATGCTTAACTTTAGGTCGCAAATAGAATAAGGAATGAGAATGAAAACAAGAATAGCATTACTAATGTTGATAATAAGTCCAATTTGTTCAAAGGCGCAAGAGGATGAATACCGCGGCTTTTCTTTTGGTCTGCGCATTGGAGCTTACTCTGCATCTGACACTACCGCTAATTTTTACAATGGATCAGGTTTATTGCAGCAAGGCACTAACTATGCCGGGGTTAGAGCCATGTCAATAGAGGAAAGAGTCAATTGGAATCCTTTGGAGACGCAATACATCAATAGTTATTATGGTTCTAGTGGTTTTTCGTTTCCTAAATTTTACGACAATTATGCCTACCCAACAGCCATGCGATACAGCCCTGCAATTGCATTGGGATTGGATTTGCGTTATCGATTGGATAGATACAGTTCATTTGTATTTCAGTTTTTAACCACCCGAATCAAAACCGTGGATAAGTATTCAGTGATTTTTGAAGGTACGGGAGCGCAACAAAATGCACAGCAAGATATTCGCCTGTTTACCATAGAAGGCAATGAGCAGCGTTTTCAAATGGTTTTGGGATACCGCCAGGGATGGGAGATCAATGACGGGATGGACTTTTTTATTCAGCCAGGGATTAGTTTAACAGGTATCAAAGTGGTGAACAACAAAGCTTACATTGCTGACCGATCCTATGATTTGTTTATTGGAGGAGACAATTTCAACCAGACATATGGATATGTTCCAAGGACGGCTACAGGAATGGGTGCGGGTCTCCAAGTGGGTTTTGAATTTCCATTAGGTACAGGACATTCCGCTGATATTTCTTTTGGCTTGTACAGAGAGAAAATGAAACTTTGGGACTGGGAGACCAATGGTTGGAATAAGACTTTTACCGCTTCTTTTTATTATTGATACCATGTCTATTCTTATCTGCTATATTTGAAACAACTTAAAAAAATGAAGAAAATCAGTTTTATATGCTGTTTGTTGATACAGACCTTAAGCGTTTGGACCCAAACAGAACGAAACATTGATCTTAAATTGTACGGACATATTCAGTATAATTTAGATAAGTTTGATCAAGACAAAAATTCCTATTTCTCACTTGGAGAGCAAGATTTTTTTGTAACCGCAAAGCTTACTGATCGAATCAGTTTCTTGGGAGAAACGGTTGTGAAATACGATGCCGCCACATCATCCAAATTTGCCCCGAGTATTGAGCGCGCTCAGATGAAGTGGGATTATTTTAGAAATCACAGCATCATTCTGGGAAAGATTCATACACCAGTGAACACATGGAATGATGAATACCATCATGGACGTTTGTTTTTCCCTTCCATTGATCGGCCCATGTTTTTTAACACAATGGTTCCTGTTCATACTTCAGGATTGGCTTTTAGAGGTCAATACCTCGGCAGACTAAATTTTGGATATGACGTTGTTCTAGGAAATGGAATATCCTCAACAGATATTTATGACTCCAGTACCAATAAGGCATTGATGATGGGCATGCACATGAGGCCCGATGAATTCACACGGATTGGGGTTTCTTATAACAAAGACTACATGCCTACCAACAACCCTGGTGTTCACAGCGGACATTCGACATATAACAGCGGATACAAAGGGGCATTGAATTTTGAATTGTACAGTTTATCCATCAAGCGCTTCACCGAGCAATATGAGTTCATGAGTGAAACAGGCTATGGAGTGAACACCACAGATAGTCTAGGAAAAGCTGAGAATTTTTCCACTTACAATTATTTGGGTGTAAAGCTCAAAGAAGTCAATACGATTTACGCTGTTGCGGATTATATGCATATTTCAGACAATGATTTGCATGCAGCACCGGGTAAACAATTAAAGACGGCCATCGGTTATAAATATGAATTTAGTGAGACTTGTAATGTCAAGTTTCAGGTAGAAAGAACCATTGCTGCTGATAATAATTTGAGTCATCGTGGCGATTTGCATGTTGAGCGTTTTGACTTTAAATTCCAATTGGCTTATGGATTCTAGAATTTGTAAATGGATATTCATGGCCGCATTGTGGATGGTTTCACAATGGGGGATGGCGCAGAGCGTGGTTTATTTTGGAAATGATATTGGAATGAGTAGCATCTCAAATGATAAAGTACTGCGTGTTTTTACAGGTAAAGAAACTTTGTGGAAGAATGGCAAAACAGTGATTATTTGTTTGCCAGGTACAAAGTCACCCAAAGCACAAGAAGTATTTACCAAGGTCTACAACAAGTCAGTCAAAGAAGTTCAGAAGTTTTGGCTTTCATTGGTATTTCAGGGCAGAGCAAAATCACCCATGTTTTTTGATTCAGAGCAAGAGATGGTTGATTACGTCAAAAGAACGCCTGGAGCCATTGGTGTTATAACAGCTGACAAGAAGAGCATTGTCCCTTCCAATCTCCTGATTTCAGTGAACAACTGATGAAGTTAAAGTCCAGCATATTTACCCAGATTTGGTTGCCATATACGATTATCGTTTTGGTATTGATAGGTGTATTGGCTATGTACTACCCTTCAAGGCAAAGAGCTTTGCTGAGTGAGTATAAAATGGCAGAGTTGAGGCAACAAGCTTCAACTTTAGCATTAAGCGTGGAGTTGAGTTTGGATAGGGACGATTTTCCAGGATTGACCAAAACAATAAATCATTTGCAAGCGGATGCCGAGTTGAAGGCAGTTTCCATTGCTACAATCGAATCCAATAAATCGGTATCCTACGTGACTACTCCAGATACTGTGGACCATGAGCAGATGGAATTGGATACTGTAAGATATTTAACCATAGAACACCCATTCTCTCATCCAAGTATGAATGGATATGTTGCTTTGACGATAAGCAAAGAAGATTTGAAAAAGGATGTGAGCGCAATGAACCGCCCCATATTTCTGTTCCTCACGCTTATCGCTGCTGTTATATTGGTCATTGTATACTATCTAGCCAATTTAATTACAGACCCCATTAAACTGGTAAAGGAAAATGCCATGTCATTGCAACAAGGCAACTTTACGCTAAAGCAAACTAGGAATACTTATCAAGCCAAAGAGCTCATTTCACTGCAAGATTCCTTGATGTCCTTGTCTCATACTCTAAAAGAACAAAAGGATGTCAACGATCAACTGACCGCAGGGTTGGAAGAAGAGGTCCAACTCAGAACCAACAATCTTTTCAAAGCTTTGGAGGATTTAAATGTTGCGCAAACCATCTCTAAGTTAGGCAGCTTTGAATACAATTTGGAAAATGATACTTGGTTGGGAAGCGACAATTTGAAAATGGTAATTGGAATCCAAGATGATTTCATCAATGACTATGACCACATTATGGCTATTGTGTATTCAGAGGATTTAGAGGAAGTGGAGCGAACTTTTCAAACTGCCTTTCAATCCAAAGGAAGATTTGAATTGAACTTCCGATTGAGACGTCCAATTGACCAAGAAGTAATATGGGTAAAATGTATTGGTGAGTTTGTACTAGATGACAAAACCAATGATTTTAAATTGGCAGGTGTACTCCAGGATATCTCTGAACAGATTCATGCACAAGAGGAATTGAGTGTATTGTCACTGGTGGCCAAGAAGACTTCCAATGCAGTTATCATTACAGATAAAGATAGAAGGATTCTATGGGTTAATGAAAGTGCATTGCGCATTACCGGGTATGAAATGGATGAGGTTATTGGTCAGTCTCCAAAAATGTTTCAGTTTGAGAAAACGGATCGGAAGGAAATAGAGAGAATAAATTTGGCATTGGCTGAAGGGAAATCTGTTTGGTCTGAATTGCTCAATAGAGGTAAAACTGGAAATGAATATTGGTTGTCCATCAATATTGTTCCCTTGATCAATGCTAAACAGGA
>JBEISW010000009.1:0-21402 GCA_040375215.1 Crocinitomicaceae bacterium
GAATTGCTCAAAGATTTCCCAAAGTGGTACAGTGAAGATCATCTGATTTTGGTGGGTGATTTTAATGCAGGGAATCAAGAATATGGGGGTCAGGCTTTGGTTGAAAAAGGTTTTAAAGATGCCATGAACAACACCAAGACCACCATCAAAATGAAGCCAGACAAAAAAGGCAATCACCTGGCCAATCCTTTTGATCACATGTATTTTGAGCAAAAAGAATTGCAGATTTCCTCAAAGGGCACTGTCGATTTTACCAGACGCTACGACGATTTGAAAAGTGCACGGCTAATAAGTGATCATATTCCTGTTTGGGCAAGCGTTTCTGTGCGGTAAATTCGCCACATGAATCAACCCAAACGATTTTTAATTACTGCCGCCCTGCCTTATGCCAATGGTCCATTGCACATTGGTCACATCGCAGGAGCTTATCTACCTGCGGATATTTATGTTCGTTATTTAAAGGCCAATCAAAAAGACGCTGTGTTTGTCTGTGGTTCGGATGAGCATGGCGCTGCCATCACTTTGCGCGCACGCAAGGATGGAAAGCAACCGCAGGAGATCGTTGATTACTATCATGAACTGATGAAGCAAGCCTTTGCGGATTTCGGTATTCAGTTCGATGTTTACCACAGAACCTCTGCTCCTGAGCACCATGCTATGAGCCAAGGTGTGTTTAAACAGTTGTTAGAAAATGGAATGTTTGAAGTAGAGACTTCACAACAATATTATGATCCAGAAGCCAAACAGTTTTTGGCAGACCGATACATCATAGGTACATGTCCCAAATGCAGCAACGATAGAGCTTATGGCGACCAATGTGAGAAATGCGGAAGTGCCCTTAGCCCATTAGAACTCATCGATCCCAAGTCGACATTGACCGGCAGTGCGCCAGTGCTCAAAGAAACTTCACACTGGTATTTGCCCATGGCCAATCATGAAGGATGGATCAAGTCATTTATTCAAGACGGGGTATTGGATGGTGTGCAACACCATGTCACCAAGGAGTGGAAGGCCCATGTTTTGGGACAATGCATGAGTTGGATTGATGGAGGTTTGCAAAGCAGGGCCATGACCAGAGACTTGGATTGGGGTGTACCCGTGCCAGTTGAAGGAGCTGACGGAAAGGTTTTGTATGTGTGGATGGATGCGCCCATTGGTTATATCACCAATACCAAGGTATGGGCAGATGCCAATGGAAAAAATTGGGAAGATTATTGGAAAAGTCCGGACTCTAGGTTGATTCATTTTATCGGAAAGGACAACATTGTTTTTCATTGTATCATTTTCCCCATCATCCTGAAGGCGCATGGCGAATTTGTTCTTCCGTACAACGTGCCTGCCAATGAATTCATGAATTTGGAAGGAGATAAAATCTCCACTTCACGCAATTGGGCTGTTTGGTTGCATGAATACATGGAAGAGTTTCCTGGCAAGCAAGATGAGATGCGCTATGTGCTGTGTTCCATCATGCCCGAACAAAAGGACAGTGAGTTCACTTGGACAGATTACAAAGACAGAGTAAACAATGAACTGGCCGACATTTTGGGCAATTTAGTGAATCGTGTATTTGTCTTAAATCACAAATATTACAATGGTATATTGCCTGATGTTACCTCCTACGAGCCGGATGAGTTGGACAAAGAGGTGGTGTTGGGATTGGAGCAGAGTTTCCGATCAGTGGGCGAGAAAATTGAATCTTTTCGTTTCAGAGAGGCCTTGGCTGAAGCCATGCAATTGGCGCGTTGGGGAAATAAATATTTAACCGAGACAGAGCCTTGGAAGCTGCAAAAGACCCATCCAGAGCGCACAGCATTTATCATGTTCCAATGCGCTCAGATTATTGCCAAATTGTCCATTGCGATAGAGCCATTCTTGCCATTTACAGCCAGCAAGTTGAAAGCCGCTTTGAATGCTCCCGATTGGAATTGGTCAGATGGATCGGCAAAAGTTTTATTACCACCGGGACACGCCTTGGGCAATATTGGAATTTTGTTTGAGAAAATCACAGACGAGCAAGTGGCAGTTCAAGTTGCCAAATTGCAAGCGGCTAAAGCGCAAAGTCAGGCAGTAGTTGACGGCGCCAAGGAGAACATCACCTTTGAGCAATTTCAAGGAATGGATTTGCGCATGGTAAAGGTGTTAGAGGCTGAGCGCGTTCCCAAAACAAAGAAGTTATTGAAACTGAAAGTGGACACAGGATTTGATCAACGCACCGTCATCAGCGGCATTGCGGAACATTACAATCCAGAAGATATATTGGGCAAGACCATATTAATGTTGGTCAACCTAGCGCCAAGAGAAATTAAGGGAGTGGAGAGTCAAGGAATGATTTTGATGGCAGAAAATGCACAAGGACAATTGACGGCGCTGGTGCCAGATAGAAATGCTGAACCTGGAAATGCTGTTGCCTAATGATACAACCTCCTTTTCTAAAAGAAGGCGATAAGATTGGTATATGCGCCACTGCGAGATGGTTGACCATAGAACAATGGGAGCCGGCCAATCGCATATTGGAATCTTGGGGTTTGGTTCCCGTAGTGATGCCTCAGGTTTTTGCACAGCAAGGTCAATTGGCGGGAACAGACCAAGACCGAATCGATGGATTGATGCAATGCCTGCAAAACCCTGAGATCAAGGCGGTACTCATTGCCAGGGGCGGATATGGAACGGTTAGGGTTGTGGATGCTATTCCAGATGATGTTATCTTAGAAAGCAACAAGTGGTTATGTGGATACAGTGATGTTACCGTTCTGCACAACCGTTGGAACAATCTGGGAATGGCTACCATTCATTGCTCTATGCCCATCTCTTTTGAGGCATGCACTCCTTTGGCATTGGAGCAGCTTCGGGGTTCGCTGATGGGCCATTGGCAGAATAGAACTTGGACTGGAGAAAGCCAGAATTGGAAAGATGCTACCGCACCCTTGGTAGGAGGAAATCTCAGTGTCATTTACTCACAATTGGGCTCTTCTACCCAATTGAAAACAGACGGATGTTTCTTGTTATTGGAGGATGTAGATGAAATGTTGTACCACCTAGACCGCATGATGCAAGGATTACTGCGCGCAGGATTGTTGGACAATATCAAAGGCATTGTGGTGGGAGGATTGACACAGATGAAAGATAACACGCCCATTTATGGATTTTCAACAGACAATCCATGGGGATTTTCTGCTGAGGAAATCATGATGCAATATGCCGAGCGAGTGAATGTCCCCATAGTGTTTGGTTTCCCCGCCGGCCATTGGGAACAGAATGAGGGCGTTTACTTGGGTCGTTCCCTGCGAATTAGCCGAACGGAAAAGGATAACCAATGTTTCACCATGGAATTGGTTTAGATTATAAAATTATCGCTTACCTTTGTAAGTGTAATAAGTACACTAAGTAAAAAACACAATGTCTACGTTAGATGAAATGGGGTATAATGAATCCGCGATGGAGTTCATTGTTATCAGTTCATCAGAGATGGAGGTTCGTTTGGCTTGGTTGCTCAATACCCACCTGAAATTGGATTTGTGCAGGGTGCAGGACATCAAAGTCTCGCAGCGTGACAAGGATTTTTCACATCACACTCGGTTCATGTTTAACAGTGATGAGGAAAAAATGGAGGTAAATTTGTTTGAAAACAAATCTCCCTACGGGCCATTGATTCCAGATTGGGCACGTTGGGATTACATTTTGAAGTTGGACCATGAACGAGAGCCCATTGCACCGCTTTGGGTTCCCAGAATCAAGGCCATTCCAGGCGTTGCGGCGGCTTTGGAAATTGAATTAACGAAAATAAAAACATTGGAACGGCTTATACAAGCCTGTTTCCCATAGAAGGAAAGAAAATGAAAAAGACAAAAATTGTAGCCACCATCGGACCAGCTTCGTCCAGTCGTGAGGTTTTGAAAGCCATGATCCAAGCCGGTTTGGATGTTGCCCGTTTGAATTTTTCGCACGGGGCTCATGAGATCCATGAGGAAGTAGTTCAGAATATCAGATCCATTGATGCAGAGTTGGGAACACACACAGCAATCTTGGCCGATTTGCAAGGGCCTAAATTGCGCGTGGGTGAAATGGAAAACAATGGGGTGGATTTGTCCGTTGGCGCATTGGTAAAGATTACAACAGAGAAGCAGATTGGAACCAGCGAGGTGATTTACACCAACTACAAAGAATTTCCGGCCGATGTGAAAGCCGGTGAGACCATTTTGTTGGATGATGGAAAATTAGTGATGATGATTGAATCTACAGATGGCCAAAAAGAAGTGATGGCCCGCGTGATTCAAGGTGGTATTTTGTCTTCTAAGAAAGGTCTGAATCTGCCCAACACCAAGGTTTCTTTGCCATCATTGTCTCAGAAAGACATTGAAGATTTGCACTTTGCTTTGTCTTGTGATGTGGATTGGATTGGTTTGTCTTTTGTCAGAAATGCAGCTGATGTTGTTGCATTAAAAGCCATTATTCATGAGAGTGGAAAGCATGCCAAAGTAGTAGCCAAGATTGAGAAGCCGGAAGCTGTGGAACAGATTGATGAAATCATTGCTGAGACTGACGCTGTGATGGTTGCACGCGGTGATTTGGGCGTAGAGATTCCCATTCAAAATGTGCCATTGGTTCAGAAAATGATTGTGCGCAAATGTGTTGAGAATGCAAAGCCTGTAATTGTTGCTACCCAGATGATGGAGAGCATGATCACGAGCATGACCCCCACCCGAGCTGAGGTGACGGATGTGGCCAATGCCGTTATTGACGGTGCGGATGCTGTGATGTTAAGCGGAGAGTCCTCCGTTGGAAAATACCCAGTAGAGGCCATTAAAATGATGAACAACATTGTGCAACAAGCAGAGTTGTGTGAGGATGTTTACCACAAAGAAGAAGCCCCAGATGGAACTGATGAGTCGCGCTTCCTTACGGATAGCGTATGTTTCTCAGCATGTCGTTTGGCACAACGTACCCATGCCGCAGCCATTGTAGCCATGTCTTTCTCAGGATATACAGGTTATAAAGTTTCCAGCTGGAGACCCAAAGCCAATGTTTTTGTTTTCACTGGAAACAAAAGAATTTTAACGCAAATGAATTTGGTTTGGGGTGTAAAAGCTTTCTATTATGACAAAATGGTAAGCACTGACCAAACCATTGCTGATATCCGATACGAGCTGAAAAAACGCGGTTTTATCAAGGATGGCGAATACCTCATCAACATTGCTTCCATGCCCATCAATGAGCAAGGAATGACCAATATGGTCAAAATCAGCAAGGTGTAAGATAGGTTGCCTTTCCTTTGTTATCTTCGCAGGCTTACTGAATCTAGCCAAAAATGGGAAACCTATACCGTGAAGTCAAAGGAATCAACTTACCTGCTATCGCCAAAGAAATAGTGGCGCATTGGGAGGAGAAGGATGTTTTCCGCAGAAGTGTGGAGGAGAAAGATCCGTCCAATTCGTTTGTGTTTTTTGAAGGCCCCCCGTCTGCCAACGGTATTCCTGGTATTCACCACGTCATGGCGCGTGCCATCAAGGATGTTTTTTGCCGCTACCAAACGCTGAAAGGCAAGCGTGTTCAACGCAAGGCTGGATGGGATACGCATGGTTTACCCATTGAATTGGCCGTAGAAAAAACCTTGGGCATTAAGAAGGAAGACATCGGTACCAAAATAAGCGTTGAAGATTACAACAAGGCCTGCCGAAAGGAGGTCATGAAATACACGGATTTATGGGAATCACTCACCCGCGAAATGGGCTATTGGGTGGACATGCAAGACCCTTATATCACTTATGACAATAAGTACATCGAAACCGTTTGGTGGCTTTTAGGACAATTTTTTCAGAAGAATTTATTGTACAAAGGTTTCACCATTCAGCCCTACAGTCCTGCAGCAGGAACGGGTTTGAGTTCGCATGAATTGAATCAACCGGGTTGTTACAAAGAAGTCAAAGATACCTCAGCGGTAGCGCAGTTTCAAGCCAAGGACGATGCGTTTTTGTCCGATGTACGTGAAAGTTTACCCCTTTATTTTTTGGCATGGACAACAACGCCATGGACTTTGCCTTCCAATACCGCTTTGGCCGTTGGTGCAGAGATTGATTATTGCGTAGTTAAAACCTGCAACCCATTCAACGCTCAAAAGCAAGTTGTCATTTTGGCTAAGAACTTAATGGGAAAATACTTCTCTGAGGCTGGCGCAGTCATGGCTTTTGAAGATTTCAAAGCTGGAGATAAAACATTGCCTTATGTTGTATTAAAAACAGTAAAAGGAAAAGAATTGGCGGGTCAGTCTTACCACCAATTGTTGCCTTTTGTTACACCAGAAGGGAAAGCCTTTGAAGTGATTATCGGGGATTTTGTAACCACTGAAGATGGAACGGGTATTGTTCACATCGCCCCTTCATTTGGTGCCGATGACTTCCGCGTGGCCAAACAGAATGGCATCGCTTCATTGACATTGGTTGATCGCAGGGGAAGATTTGTCCCTGAAGTGCAAGATGGTGTGTTTTTGTATGGTGAGGAATTTGTCAAAGAAGACTACTACGCTGTAACAGAAAAAGCAGATGAATTGAGTCTTCAGCAAGATCGATTGAGCAGTGTAATTGCCGATACCAGCAAGTTGAAATACCTGAGTGTGGATGAGCGCATCGTGCTTAAACTTCAAACCGAAGGAAAATTATTCAAAAAAGAAAAATACGCCCACAATTATCCCCATTGTTGGAGAACGGACAAACCCATCTTGTATTATCCGATGGATTCTTGGTTCATCAAGGTGCCAGAGATCAGAGACCGCATGGTGGAATTGAACAAGACCATACATTGGAGACCAGAGGCTACAGGAACCGGTCGTTTTGGAAACTGGTTAGAAAGTGCCAACGATTGGAACTTGTCCCGCTCTAGATTTTGGGGAATTCCCTTGCCCATTTGGCGCACAGAGGATGGAAGCGAAATGATTTGCATTTCTTCTGTATCACAAATGAAGGAAGAATTGGAAAAGGCTGTAGCGGCCGGTTTCATGAAGGAAAATCCATTGGCCAACTTCGTCAATGGAGACAACACCAAAGAAAATTACGACACCTTTGATTTGCATAAGCCTTATGTAGATCAATGGATTTTGGTCAGTGCTTCTGGAAAGCCCATGAAGCGCGAAAGTGATTTGATTGACGTATGGTTTGATAGCGGTTCCATGCCCTATGCACAACTACATTATCCTTTTGAGAACAAAGCACTGGTGGATGAGCGCAAAGCTTTTCCCGCTGATTTCATAGCAGAAGGGGTGGACCAAACCCGTGGATGGTTCTACACGCTGCACGCCA
This sequence comes from Crocinitomicaceae bacterium, assembly GCA_040375215.1. GTDB lineage: Bacteria > Bacteroidota > Bacteroidia > Flavobacteriales_D > Sanyastnellaceae > CAMCTV01. The sequence continues at coordinate 7,290 of JBEISW010000009.1, forward strand.
TTGCTACCGCTGTGTTTGATTCAGTGGCCTATAAGAATGTGGTTTCTAACGGTTTGGTTTTGGACAAGAATGGAAACAAGATGTCCAAGCGTTTGGGCAATGCCGTGGATCCATTTATTACCCTATCCCAATATGGTCCGGATGCCACACGTTGGTATATGCTGACCAATGCCCAACCTTGGGACAATTTGAAATTTGACCAAGAAGGCATCGTAGAAACCCAGCGCAAACTGTTTGGTACTTTATTGAATACCTATCAGTTTTTTGCTATATATGCCAACATCGATTCGTTTGAGTACAAGTATGACACCATACCCGTTGCTGATCGTCCAGAGTTGGACCGTTGGATCATCTCTCGTTTGAACTCACTGATCCAATATGTGGATAAACATTTGTCTGATTTTGATCCAACCCCCGCAGCCCGCGCCATTGACGAATTTGTAGATGTGCACTTGTCCAATTGGTACGTGCGCTTGAGTCGTAAAAGATTCTGGCATGGAGAAATGTCGGGAGATAAGTTATCGGCTTATTTGACGCTGCACGAGTGCATGACTGCCGTGAGCAAGATGATATCGCCCTTTGCACCATTCTTTGCGGATTGGTTGTATTTGCAATTGACTTTGGGCAAAGAGAAAGATTCAGTGCATTTGACAGAATGGCCTTTGGCAGTCGAAGCCAATATCCATAAGGAGTTGGAAGAGAACATGGAAATGGCGCAGCGCATTTCTTCTATGGTCTTGTCCATTCGGAAAAAGGAAAACATCAGGGTAAGACAGCCATTGCAATCTATAAAGATTCCCGTGGTACACGCCGAGATGTCGGAGAAAATAAGGAAAGTACAAGATTTGATTTTATCAGAGGTCAACGTTAAGGAACTGGTCTTTGTTGATGAGAGCGAATCAAAATTTGTCAAGAATTTGAAATTGAATTTCAAAACCTTGGGCAAAAAGTGCGGCAAGGCGATGAAGGAAGTGCAATTGTTTGCCGAGCAAAATGGCCAGCAAATGATTGACGATATCGAGAAAATGGGTGTTACCAAGGTGCCTAGCTCAATTGGAGAGATGGAATTGGTGGTGGAGGATGTGGAGATTATTCCAGTAGATATTCCAGGTTGGAAGGTTGTGAACCAAGGAAATTTGACCGTTGCTTTGGATGTTACCATCACGGAAACCCTCAGAGACGAGGGGATTGCGCGTGAAGTGGTGAACCGCATTCAGAACATCAGAAAGGAGTCGCAATTGTCCGTAACAGACCGAATTCAAGTTAGCTTAACGGCAAATTCAATTTGGAATGATGCAATTGAAAAAAATTCCCAATATATTCGCAATCAAGTTCTAGCGGATGCAATCACATTTGTGAATGACTTGAAAGAGGGAGTGGAAGTGGAGTGGGATGAAAACCTAACATTGAAAATACACATTCAAAAATCTTAAGTGATGGCGAAGAAAGTTGTAAAAAAGGCTGCTAAGCCAGTGGCAAAGAAGGCAGCAAAACCAGTAGCAAAGAAGGCGGCCAAGCCTGCTCCTAAGAAAGTTGCGCCTAAACCAGTAGCAAAGAAGGCAGCCAAGCCTGCTCCTAACAAAGTTGCGCCTAAGCCAGTAGCCAAAAAGGCAGCCAAGCCTGCTCCCAAGAAGGTAGTGAAGCCAGTGGCCAAGAAGGCTGTGGTGAAAGCAGCGCCTAAGAAAGCAGCCAAGCCAGTAGCTAAGAAGGTTGTAGTAAAGGCAGCACCTAAAAAAGTAGCCAAGCCAGTGGCCAAGAAGGTTGTAGCAAAGGCAGCACCTAAGAAAGCAGCCAAGCCAGCAGCTAAGAAGGTAGTAAAGCCGGTAGCCAAAAAGGCAGTTGCGAAAGCAGCTCCTAAGAAGGTAGCGAAGCCAGTGGCTAAGAAGGCTGCGGTGAAAGTTGTTGCTAAGCCAGTGGTTAAAAAAGCACCAGTGAAAGCAGCGCCAGTTAAGGTTGTAAAAGCTCCAGCGCCTAAGAAACCAGAAGTTAAAAAGGTGGAAGTTAAAAAGGCGGAGACCAAGAAGGTTGAAGTGATCAAGAATGTTAAGGCACCTATTAAGAGTAAGCCTATCGTATCTCCCAATGTGAAAATTGAGGCTCCCACCATTGCAGCCAATGCCACTATTGTATCGCAGCGGTACTCTGATTCAGATTTGAAAGAATTTGAGGGATTGATCAGAGAGAAATTGGTTCAAGCCAAGTCGGATTTGGATGAGTTGAAGCAGAGCTTATCACATGAAGGTGATAACAGCACAGACGACACCTCTCCAACGTTTAAGATGATGGAGGATGGAACAGACACCACCAGTCGTGAGGAAGTAGCGCAGTTGGCGGCCAGACAAGAGAAGTTTATCCAATCTTTGGAGAACGCATTGTTGCGCATCAAGAATAAGACTTACGGAATTTGCCGCGTTACAGGCAAGTTGATACCCAAGGAGAGATTGCGATTGGTACCTCATGCAACTTTGAGTATCGAAGCCAAGAACATGCAATAAGTCACCAGCCATGAGGAGTTGGGACAAAAGAGCATGGTGGGCGATAGGGATATTTGGTGCGGTGATCTTATTGGATCAGTGGGTCAAGTTGTACATTAAAACAACTTTTCATTACGGTGAAGCCGTTGAGGTAATACCCAATTGGTTGCACATTCAATTTGTAGAAAATCCGGGGATGGCCTTTGGTTGGATGTTACCAGGGCAAAGTGGTAAGTTGATTTTGACGGTATTTCGTATTTTGGTTTTTGGAGGCATCACGTGGTATTTGTTACAATTGATAAAGCAGAAGGCCAAGTTGGGCTTGATATGCTGCATGGCATTGATACTGGCTGGGGCGCTAGGCAATATTTTAGACAGTGTATTTTACGGGGTGGTCTTTGATAAGGGATCCGTATACGATGAGGCTTACGGCGATTTTGTCCCCTACCATGACATAGCGCATTGGAGTTCAGAAGGCTACGCGCCTTGGCTGATGGGCAATGTAGTGGACATGATACACGTCACCAAGTACATTCATTTTCCGGATTGGTTTCCGTTCTTGGGGGGTGAAGTAAAACCATTGTTCCCCCCCATTTTCAATATCGCAGACAGCGCTATTAGCGTTGGGATAGTGGTGTTGTTGTTGTTTCAGGGAAGGTTGATGCGGAAGGAGGAGTAAATCATTCCTTGTGATCTTCCAACAGCGCTGAATATTTTTCCAATAAATCCAAGTACTTGTCTTTCCAGAATTGAGAAGAACTTTCATGACCTTTTGATACATAGGTTTCTGCTCTTTCATTAATAAATCCGGCTGACTCACTTTCCGAAACGATATAAACGTGTAAAACATGCTCAAATCGTTTTACGATGTAGTCTTCTAGGTCGGGATTTTCAAAGTAATTGTAGATGGTTTTTCGGGAAAGGTTGAGTTTTTGGGCCAGAGCCGTGATGCTCCACTCAGATGCTCTGACAGCGTCTTCCAACCGTTTTCCGACATGTTTTTTCACATATCAAAGTAGCAACAAAAAATGTTTCCTAAAATATACACTTGTGTGTTTTAATTACCCTTTGTTAATATTCAAAAATGTGTAAAATGTATAGTTTTGTGTATGTTTGTTTTTTAGGACAAAGTCATTCGGGAAAAAATGAATGGACAGCGGAAGGATAAAAGCGGAATGATGAAGTTGTCAAAACAGGAACATTTAAACAAAAATAGGGATGAAGTTAGGATTGATAAAAAAGTTAGCATGGTGTATATTATTGATCCTTAATGTAGTGTTTTCCTGGGGGCAGAATGTATCATCAGCGTTACAGCAGATTACTCCTTCCTATTCAGCAGGATTAATGGGAGTTGCCAATCCTGATTCCTCGTTGCCGGTAGCGGTATCCGAAGTGGGTATTCAGCAGAATGCTGCACCAGTAAGCGATGGAGTGAACTCCCAACTTCTGCCGCCAAGCAATCAGCATTTGCCATATCCAGTTATTTTTATTCATGGCCTTAATTCGGACTTTTCGGTTTGGCATGATCAAAGAGACGCTTTGATGAATGGATTAGCTGGCTTGTCATTTGGGGGATACTATAATTATTGCTTGAACTATGATGGAAATAATTCAACTGCGAACAAATTAGTTTATCCAACTCCCGGAGCAGATATTCGTTATTTTAATCTAGAGAATCCAATTGCAGCCGATTATTATATAGTGAATTTTGACATTGATAATTTTGGACGTCCTAGATACAACACGAATTTTACTGATGTTTTAAGTAATGAAGCAGCCATAGCCAAGCAGGGTGTTGCATTGAATCGCATTATCTCGATGGTTTTAAATTTAACCGGGCGAGATAAAGTAGTATTAATGGGTCATAGCATGGGAGGGTTAGCAGCCAGAGAGTATGTCCAAAACCCAAGCAATTGGCAACCAGATGGACAACATCATGTTGCGAAGTTGGTAACTACTGGGACGCCACATGGGGGATATGAGGGGATAAACTTTCCTTTGACAGAAATTGACTGGCAATCCGAAGCTTATAGAGATTTAAAAAGCGATTATTATGTTAGTGGATATAACGGAGTCTATTTGTTTGGTGGAAATGAGAATTACTTTGTAATAAATAACAATTACCTTTATGATTTTTATAATGTTGATGTTAATTGCAATGGTATAGATGCGGATGGGACAGACGTTATTGGATTGAACGAAAAGCCTTGGTGGACGGATTTGGACTACTCTTATATAATAGGGGATTGCATTGGTTGTCCATCTCAGGGTTTGTATTACGGCGATGGAGTTGTCCAGATGGTAAACGCGAATCTAAGCAATTTCACCAATGGTTTACCAGCTGCGAAAAATGAATTTATTTATACGGCTGCTTCAACAATGCTCCATACGGTTTTGCCTGAAGTTATTTCAGAAAACATGAAAGGATTGGATGAGCCTAATGAGTTCAATTTATCTTATGGAATTGAGCTTAATACAGAGTATACTGCATTTTTAACAAAGCCTTCGACTCTTGGTTATGACTTTGATTACGACGATTTTGTATTTAATATGCCCATCAATGCTACATTAATCATTAACATGGTCTCTGAGTACCCGGTGAGTATACCATTTAGAATTTATAATGAGTCTTTGAACGTAATTTATTATGGAAATCTGAATGCTTCTTCATCACTTAGTTTCACCTTCCCACAATTGACATCTGGAAACTATTTTTTGGAGTATTATTTACATGAAAATTACATAGGAGATAATTCTTATTTATATCCCTACAAATTTGAACTTCAAATTGCACCGGTAGAGAGTTCTTTTTCGACAGCAACTTCAGCTACGATATGCGCTGGCGAATGCATCAGCTTTGCGGATAATACTTCCAATTCGCCCAATAGTTGGAACTGGACTTTTACGGGGGCCGATAATACAACGTCCAATCAGCAAAACCCCTCAAATGTTTGTTACAATACACCAGGCACTTACAGCGTCTCTTTGACAACCTCCAATGGTTATAGCACGGACAATACAACCATAGCGGGTTATGTTACAGTTTTGGCTCAGCCGTCTCCCGTAATAACGCAGAATGCCAATACCATGAGTTCCTCTTCATCAACAGGCAATCAATGGTATTTGAACAACACTCCCATTGCTGGCGCAACGGGTCAGACCTTTTCACCCACCGCAAGTGGAACATATTATGTTCAAGTAACCAATAGCAATGGTTGCTCAGAGAATTCAGCACCTTTTAATTTTATTTACACGCCAGCTCCCGTGGCGCAATTTCAAGCCAATTTGAATCAAGTATGCGCGGGTGACTGCATTGTATTTACAGACAATTCGTCCAATCAACCAACCGACTGGAGTTGGGTATTCCAAGGAGGAACACCGTCTTCTTCATCCAGTCAAACACCAAGCTCAATTTGCTACCAAATTCCAGGTACTTATTTTGTCTCTCTAACGGTGTCCAATGCGGGAGGAAGCGATGTGCACACCTCAAGTGGATACATCACAGTTATAGCAACACCATCCATTCCAACAATCTCAGGCAATGGAAATCAATTGACCTCAAGTGCTTCTCAAGGCAACCAATGGTATTTAAACAACACCCCCATTTCCGGAGCAACAGGTCAGGCCTATTCACCCACCGCAAGTGGAACATATTATGTCCAAGTAACCAACAGCAACGGTTGCAGCGAAATGTCTCAGCCCTTTGGTTTTGTTTATACCAATGCGCCATTTGCAGCTTTTTCAACACAAAACAATGATCAAGCCTTGTGTGTTGGGGAATGCATAAACTTCCTTGATCAATCAGCTAATGCACCAACCTCTTGGCAGTGGTCGTTTCCAGGAGGAACACCCTCTTCCTCCACAGCGCAGAATCCAACTTTCATATGTTACAATAACTCAGGAATCTACCAGGTGGCTTTGACCGTTTCCAACGCAGGTGGCAGTGATGCCATTACAACCAATGCCTACATTACTGTGGTAAATGATCCCCAAACGCCAATCATATCCGTTGATGGAAATGTGTTGACTTCTAGTTCCAATAGTGGGAACCAATGGTATCTGAATGGCGCAGCCATTACAGGTGCGATTGGTCAGACTTACTTGGCTAATCAAAGCGGGAATTATTCCGTAACTGTAACCAACGCCAATGATTGCTCTAGTTCTTCAACACCAGTGAATTTGACGGTGACGGATATTGAAGAAGTGAATAGTGAATTGGAGAGTTTATTGTATCCTAATCCAAGTTCTGGAATTGTCATGGTTAAATCAGCCGATAGATTTCATTTGATTGAAGTCTTTGACCTTTCAGGAAAATTGTTATTGAGCACAACTGACCAGCAATTTGATTTATCGCCATTTGCAGAGGGCGTTTATGTTGTCAGGCTGCATGGTGTTTCGGCAGTTATCAATCAAAAATTGATTAAAACCAAATAATCATGATATTTTTATTTAAAGAAAACAGGGTAGTTCCAAGAGCAATTCAATCTTCTTATTTGTTGTTTTTATTGTTATTCATTCAAACTGCTCAATCCCAATCCCAATCTCGCAACAGCTTTTTATCATTCAATTTCGGATTGTCAGCTCCAGTGGGAATGTTTGCCTCTACATTGGACTCTGATGATTCACCTGGCTATGCCATGACAGGATTGACCAGTGACCTGACTTATTCGGCTGCGTTTGAGAAAAAACCTTTGTTTGGTTATTCAATTAGTCTAATCGCTCAGTCATATGCTTTAGATGATTATCAGTATGAGAAGGATTTAAGTTACGCTTTTCCTGGCGCAAGTGTCACGGCTTTCACTGGTTATTGGAATTGTTTTGGTTTTTTATCGGGACCAAATTTGAATATAAAAATTTCAGACAAGTCAAGCATCATGACAAGCATTCAAGGGGGATATTTTTTTGTTGCCAGTCCTGAACTTTCAGTTTATCTGTCAGATCAATCGGGTTATCAGACAATCGTACAAGAAAGCAATACAGCATCTGCCCCTGCTTTATCCATCGGGTTGGGTCTAACTTCTAAATTGACAGAGCGGTTAATGATATTTGGGAAAGGGGAGTTTCAAAATTGTTCACCTTCTTTTGAGGATGTCAAAGTGGAGGAATTGAAAACAGGTTATTTTGAGAGATTTGATTTCACGCAACCCATGAGTGTATTTAATCTTAAGGCAGGAATTGGTTGGGCTTTTTAGTCTTATATCTCCCCTAGGTAATTATTGACCTCTTGTTTTTTCTTTTCACGTAAAAATCCCCCCTCCGGGGATTTTTTTATGCCCTTTCAGAATACTTTTCTATTTTTACTCCAAACCAATTTCTATGAACCGTATTTTTTCGTTCGTTTTGATGCTCCTTTTAGGGGTCACTTTTAGCAGCTGTCAGAAAACTTGTGAAGAAGGTTACACCGGTAGCAATTGTGATGTGGAAAAGCCTCCCGTGAAAATGACCATTACAAAAATTACAGTCAATGGTTTTCCCGCCAACGACCCCAACGGCAGCCAATGGGACATTGGAAGCGGAGCTGACATGTATGCTGTGGTAACCGGCGAGAGCACCACCAATGAAATCTGGCGAGCCACAACCTATTATGAAGATGCAGAGAGTACAGCATCATACAGCTTTAATCTTACAACCCCCATCGATATTTTGTACCCCACCATGACCTATAACATTGTATTGTACGACAACGATGGAGGAACATTTCTTAACCCAGATGACTTGGTGGGTGCAGTTCCTTTTAAACCTTACCAATCTGGTTCGTCATTCCCCAATGTCCTTACCTTCACCTCTGGCAATACCACCGTGGATTTGACGGTGACATATGCTTGGTAAAGCAGGACATGTGTAGGGGCGAATTGATATTCGCCCTTGTAAACGGAAAGAGGGAAACTGAATAGCGTCCATTGCGAGAGCCTTGCGTCCATTGCGTTAAATTCAAATGCAAAAACGCAATGCTCGCCAAGATGGCGCAAGGAACGCAAAGAGGATACGGAATAGGGGCGAATGGCTATTCACCCCTAAGGGACGGAATGTACAACCCTTTCCTGATGAAATTCAGTGGTTTACAACAATCCGTAAACTTTACTTAGACAAACTTTTGGTATATTTGTCTATCCAAAAACCAAAGCATGAAAAAGCTCTTTGTTACTTTGCTATTTGCGGGATTCATTTCCTTCATCCCCTCATCCCTTCATCCCTTCATCACCCCAACCCTTTCCGCTCAGATCCCATCTGACGGCTTGGTGGCTTGGTATCCGTTCAACGGCAACGCCAATGATGAGAGTGGGAATGGAAATCATGGGGTGGTGAATGGCGCGACGTTGACGGCGGATAGATTAGGAAATGCCAATTCGAGCTATAACTTTAATGGCGGTGGAAATTACATTGATGTACCTTTTTCTTCTTCTATTGGGAGTATTCAACAACAATTTACTTCTTCGGTTTGGATCAACATGAATGGAGGGGGATGTAATCCTCGTGTATATGAAATCCATGAAACATTAAACTGCGGCGGTTTTAACTTGGCGTTCAATGGAACGTCCAATTCGGCAAGGACTTTTCACTCAGTTGGTTTTGGAAGTTGCTCAAATGGATCAATTGGATTGAGTGGAGGTAATAATTCGGTTCCTGGGTCTAGTTGGCATCATGTTGCTGTGGTAGTTGATGGAATTAATGGATTTGGAAATTTATACGTTGATGGTTCCTTGGTGCACTCTGTTCAAGGATCTCAAATCCCTGCAGTTAATTATTATGGTGCTTCATTGTGTATTGGAAACATTGCTTCTTATCGATGCGATTGGTGGGGGGGTAAAATAGATGATTTGGGATTTTGGAACCGCGCCCTTTCCCCCTCCGAAATCCAACAACTCTACACCACCACCAGCACAGCAGTAGGTTGTAATTTGGGACAAATTGCATCCGTACCCACTTCCATCTGTTCAGGTGAGAGCATCACGTTGAACGCCACACCAGGTCAGTCTACCCAGTCCAATTGTTTTGCACCTGCAGTGAAGAGCATTGGCAATGCGCCGCAAGGATCTCACAAAGTGGTGACCGACGCGCAGGGCAATTATTACACAACAGGAACTTTTACAGGTGGCATCACCGTTGGGAATACAACTTTGACCAGCAGTGGAAACCGAGATGCGTTTTTGGTGAAATACAACAATTGCGGTGTCGTTCAATGGGCCATCAAAGGCGGTTCTACTGGCGAGCAAGATTATCCCTATTCCATGGCTGTAGATGCATCTGGCAATGTGTATTGGGTGGGACGTTACAACCAAACCTTTACCATCAACGGAACCACGGGTAGCTTCACTGCTCCCTACACGTCCACCTCCAACGGCAATCACCAAGATGGTTTTTTGGTCAAGTTGGATTCAAACGGAGGAATAGTTTGGGGCGCCTCATGTCGCGGAACTTCCAACGATGGTTTCAATGGCATTGCGCTAGACAATAGCGGCAACCCCATTGTTACCGGTGGATTCAATGGTTGTTGTCCTTCTTCATTTGCGGTTACCATTTATGGTCCCAATGGCAATGTCGGTATCAGTTCTTTTGGTTCCAATTATGGTTCAGGATTGATCGTGAAATTTGATGCCAATGGGAATATTCTTTGGAAGGGCAGTATATACAACAGAGACACAGGTTTGGGCAGCATTGCTGTTGACAACAATGACAATATTTATTTGACCACGAGTTTCCGCTCTTGGAGCAATGGTACATCAGCGCAATTCATTGACGCCAACAATGCCTCCTATTCTATTTTCAATCCAGGAATTGGTTTGGGATGTTTGATCAAATTGAACGCCAATGGAGTGTACCAATGGGGACAGTCGTTTGGAAATGTGGGTGATGGTGTAGGCTCATTGACTTCAGGAACGGATGTTGCCATAGATGCCAACGGCAATCCATGGATTTGTGGATTTTATAAGGGCAATGCGGCAGTATTTTATTCTACCAACAACCAAAATTTAGAACTCCCAGCAGCGGCAACGTACCGCGGATTTTTGGCACAGTACTCAGCTGCCGGTGTTCCTTTGCAAGTAGTGGGACATGAGCGCAGCACAGGGGATACCTATTTTTATGGATTGGCCCGTGGCAATGGCAAGTGGGGAGTAGTTGGAACGTTTTCAGGACAAACCAATGGAGGATTGGATGCGATGTTGGTTGAATTCAATGACAACTTAACGGTTGCAAACGCAGAGAATACCGGATCTATTGCAGACGACAGTTGGAATAGCATTGTGTATAACGGAACTGATTTTGTTTTGTGGGGTGGTATGGGAGGAGCGGCTACTATAGCCAATGAGAGCGTTGCATCGGCCAGTGCGGTATTGTGGAACAGGGGAGGAGGAAGTGTTGTATCCAATAACAACTACACTTGGTCCACAGGAGAGAGCAACACCAGTGCAACAGTCTCGCCAACGCAAACCACTACCTATACCTGTACCTTCAGTGATGGCACCAACAGTTGTAGTGACCAGGTTACTGTGACGGTACTTCCCAATGTCACAAATACCATCAGCGCAAGTATCATTGAAGGAGAGTCGTACATTTTGGGTGCGCAGACATTAACGACTGCAGGAACTTACACTGAGGTTTTCACTTCTGCCAATGGTTGTGATTCAACGGTGACGGTGACGTTGAGTGTGGAGCCGTTGTTGACTTGTGAGATTACTGCTCCAACAACAACTTTATGCGAAGGAGAAAGTTTAGTGCTGAATCTTCAGTCTTCTTCAAATCAGAACTATTTGAGTGGCCAGCAGATACCAGATCTTACGTTGATTGGTAATTATGGAGATAGTTATTATTATGTCGATAATATTCAAAGGTATTGGGCAGAAGCCAATTTGTATGCGATGTCATATGGTGGTAGTCTTGCCATAATTGAGACAGAAGCTGAGGATACATATATTCTACAACATTTACCCAATGGTTATTTCGCCATTGGGTTGTATCAGGATTTAAATAGTTCTGGTTATTCCGAGCCAGATGGTGGATGGTTTTGGATTGATGGAAGTCCTTTGACATATTCTAACTGGGGTGCAAACCCTCAGGAGCCCAATAATTCATTAGGAATTGAGCATTTTGCTGGAATTCATGGGCCCAATTTCGAAAGTTATAGAAAATGGAATGATCATGATGATTTGCTAGGTTTTGGATTGTTCGAATTCTCCAATTATTCCAATAGTTTGGTTAATTGGGCGTCTGGTCAAACTTCACGACAATTAACTATCGCTCCAACCCAAACGACTACCTACAGCTGCACCGTCACCACTGCCACCCAAACCTGCACAGACAGCATCACCATCACGGTGAATCCACTATTGACTTGGTACGCCGATGCAGACGCAGATGGTTTCGGGGAGCCCAATACTACTGTTGAAGCCTGTGATCAGCCCGTTGGATTTGTAGCGGATAATACCGATTGTAACGATGCCGACGCCACGGTATTCCCCAATGCGGAAGAGATCTGCTTTGATGGAATGGACAACAATTGCGATGGTGTAGTGGATGAGAATTGTGCCATCTTTGGTTGCACCAACCCTGAGGCCTGTAATTTCAATGCCAATGCAAACGCCGAGGATGGCAGTTGTATTTTGCCACAAACTTATTTGAATTGTAATGGAACTTGTGTCAATGACTCGGATGGTGATGGCGTGTGTGATGAATTGGAAGTGTTGGGCTGCACAGATTCAACAGCCTTTAATTTCAATCCCCAAGCCACCAATGATGATGGGACTTGTGAGGAGGTTTTGACTTGCGAGATTACCGCTCCCATAACAACGCTTTGCGAAGGAGAATCTGTCACGTTGTCTGTTAATACAATAGGCGGCGCAGGTACTTCTTCTCAACTCCCCGCCAACTTGCAACAAGGTTTGGTGGCTTACTATCCCTTTAACGGCAGCGCCAATGATGAGAGTGGGAATGGGAACAATGGGGTGGTTTATGGTGCTACGTTGACTACGGATAGGTTTGGGAATACAAACTCTTCATATAATTTTAATGTTAACAATTGGACTTGGGGTGCAAATGGGGATGAGATTTATATACCTTTCAACCCTTCATTTAATTCATCTGAATTTAGTGTCTCGGTCTGGGTAAAACGCGCCTCTGATGGTGCAACACTCAGTCCTCAATCTTTATCTATTATAAGGAGATATGAATATGGATACAACTATCCAAACGGTGAAACTTGGGTTTTAGAATTGGCGCATGGCTCAAGTCCTAATGGTTCGCTGGCTTGGGGTTCAGTTATTCAGCAATCTCCTTCTCCGGCAATTAGCTTTTCATCAAATACAGCAGAGCCTATTCCTTTAAATGAGTGGTCATATTTAACAATGACATATTCAATGAGTACAATTCGCATGTACTTGAATGGAATATTATCTTCTTCAGTTCAAAACAATAATGTGATAATAAATACTGTAGGAAATTCCGGTATTTCTATCGGTATTTCAGATCAAGCTAATGGTCATTGGGCGCCTTTCTCTGGGATAATCGACGATATTGCCTTGTACAACCGCGCCCTTCCCCCCTCCGAAATCCAACAACTTTATACTGCACAATCTTACGCTTGGTCCACCAACGAAACAACCCCAACTATCACGGTAACCCCAACCCAAAATACAACCTACACCTGCACCGTCACCCAAGGCAATCAAACTTGCACCGCCAGTTTAGACATCACAGTGAATCCCAATGTTACCAGTGCAATCAGCGCAACCATCATCCAAGGAGAAACTTATACTTTGGGCACACAGACTTTAACGACTGCTGGAACTTACACCGAGGTGTTTACTTCTGCATCGGGCTGTGATTCAACGGTGACGTTGACGTTGAGTGTGGAGCCGTTGTTGACTTGTGAGATCACTGCGACAAACAACACTCTTTGCGAAGAGGAATCAACTCAATTGAGCGTTAGTTTTAATTCTAGTATTTTTGACCCATTGCAGTTGAGCTTGGAGTTCAACGCTACTTACATAGGTGCCTATAATGGAAAGCACTATTTTATCTCTAATGAAGCCTTCTCCTGGCTGGGCGCGCGACAACATGCGTTATCTTTTCAAAATTACAATTTGGATCTCGCGGTCTTTGAAACATTGGATGAAAATGATGCTGTTGATCAACTTTCATCTTCGTATAATGAATTTCTTTGGATTGGTTTGTATCAGAATTATAATTCTCCAAGTTATTCCGAGCCCTCTGGCGGTTGGTCTTGGGTGAACGGATCAGATATAGACTACTGGAATTTCGAGATCCAGGAACCGAGCAACGGCAATGCGCTTTCAGTCAATACACAAGAAGATTATGGTCATTTAAAGAGGTACCCGAACGGTAAATGGAATGATTATTCCGGCGGTAGTCTAACCAAGGCAATATTCGAACTATCAGATTTGTCATTGAGTTCTGTCAGTATTTCTTGGTCAACTTTGGAAATGAGCCCGAATATTTTGGTTACTCCAACTGTTAACACCACTTACACCGCAACCGTCACCACCGCCACCCAAACCTGCACCGATAGCATCACCATCACTGTTAACCCATTGTTGACCTGGTACGCAGATGCAGACGAAGACGGTTTTGGTAATCCCGACGACGTTGTACAAGATTGCAACCAACCCCAAGGCTACATTTCA
>JBEISW010000129.1:0-6476 GCA_040375215.1 Crocinitomicaceae bacterium
AGTTAAAGAGTGAGATGAATGCTGCAGAGTTGGAGAAGCAAATGAAAGAAGCTGAGCGCCTCAAAAAGGAAGCGGAGATGAAGCAAGCGCTCATTGATCAAGAAGAACGTGCATTGGCAGAACGCAGAAGAAGAGAGGAGGAGGAAGCTGAAAAGAAAAGAAAACTAGATGAAGCGCTCAACAGCGCTACAAAAGGTGGTGGCGGTGGAAGTATGAGTGGCAGTGCCGCTGAAGACGCATTGGATGCTTTCTACAGAGAGGCGCGCAGACAGCGCTCTCAATTGCGTGCAGATTCAATAGAGCAAGAAAAAAGAAAGTTCCACAACTATGACCGCTATTTCAGTAAGAAAAATGAAATGCGATTAGAAGAGACTGTTAAAGATCTTAATGAATTATCTGAAAATTCAAATCGCATCCACATTCGTGGTGGTAAATCCATGAAATCAATGTGATTTCAACCCAAGAAGAGGGTACAAAGTACGCTGAAATCAATAAGCAATTGCTCATCTCTTCCGTTAAAGCAAGAGACAGCCGCATTGAAGATACTGAGAAATTCAAAAAAATGATTTTGAATGTCAGCACCAAATCGGAGAGCATGAGTGAAAAGAACAGCAGAATCAGTGTGCAAAAACAAGAGGTTTCAAATTCACAAGCCAGCTATGAGCAGCGTTCCGCAGACAGAACAAAAATGTCCATCAGAGACTTAGAAATGCAAAGGAAAGAATCTGAAAAAATATTGACATTTGGACAAGAATCTCAAAAAGAACGAACCAATGATTTTGTTGAAGCCAACGCCATATTGAACTCCAACAATGAATATTTGGTTTCAGCTGCTGCCTCTAAGCGGGATATGAATATGACCAATGTTTCCAGTCAAAAAGAAAGTTTGATTGCCAACAGTCAAGATAAAAAAGATTTAAGGGACGAGAATTTGATGGCCATTGATGAGGTGAAATACAACACACAACTGAACTTGGGAGCCAAAAAATCCAGTGCTGAAGGAACCGGCTTTGACAGACGCGAGGAACTTTTTAAATCTTCAGTTTTACCAAAGCATCAAACAAGATCTGAAATCATTGCCAACGTTCAGGAAGAAGAAGACGCAATTACAGAAAGATCTTTTGATGTTGGAAATAAAAAAGTTTTAGAAAGAACGGTTAAAACGGATGGTCAAACCTTTGTTTATAGGAAAATCGTTTCTACTGCAGGTGTCTACTATTTCAAGAACGGGTTGAGTATTACGGAGCAAACCTGGAAAGATGAAACAACTGATTTGATGACCAAATAAAATGCCCATTAAAATCACTGTTATCAACGGTCCCAATTTAAATCTCCTTCACCTCAGAGATACCACACAATACGGAGATACTGGATTAAAAGAAATTGAAGCATCACTTTCAATTGCTTTCCCAGAGATAATTTTTGATTTTTTCCAATCTAATATAGAAGGGGAGCTCATTGATAAAATTCAGAATTGCATTAAAGCACAATCAGCAATCATCATCAATCCAGGTGGATATTCACATACAAGCGTGGCCATAAAAGATGCATTGGAACTTATAAAGCTTCCCAAAATTGAGGTTCATCTTTCCAATATCCACGGCCGAGAATCCTACCGTCAGCACAGTTTAACTGCTGCATCGTGCGATGGGGTAATTGCAGGTCTCAAACAAGATGGATATCACTTGGCGGTGCGCGCCATCCTTCAATTAAGCCTTTGAATAGGCTTTGATAGCACTATCCATTACGCGGACTAAATTTTCGGCGGATCGGATATCCAATTGCTTGCCCACACGAAAGTGAGATGAGCCGTGCACAAAGCCTACTCGCTCACCACCGATAACCCAAAAACTATCATCTAAAAATGCCAGGAAATTTCCTGGGTCAGATTTGATTAATCCCAATTTTTGAATGGACTTCAATTTCAATTTCTCTCTTCTCCCTTTGCTTCCAAAGGCATTCTGAATCTCCATTTCACCTGGACGAATCCAAATCTTTTCTTTCCCAATTCTTCTCCACAAAAATGCTTTACCAATTCTAACAAAAAAGTACAGCCACAAAGAAGTTGACACAATAAAAAATACCCTATCTGATAACGCCTGAGCAACTATTGCATAATAGATAAAAACTCCTCCGCAGTATGTCCATGCTAATAACCAACTGAGCAGCATGCTCAATTTCCATCGCTCCACTTTTTGATCAATCTCTAAGAAAATTTCATTTTCTGCTATCTTGCTAACCGTAATTCTAGGTGCAATTTGTTGCGTTTGTTTCTTCATAGTCTCTTCAATGCATGTAAGTATATTGAAAGGTATTGATCTGTAATCTTCTGCACGTCAAAATGGGCTGCTATACTCCTGGCTCCGTCAGAGAACTTTTTCTGATCACTAAAAATTTTCAATGCACATTCAGCCATTTGATCCACATCCCCTACCGGACATAAAAATCCCGACACACCCTGGATGTTCACTTCTGGAAGACCTCCAGTGTCTGATGAAACAACAGGAACGCCCAAGGCCATTGCCTCCAATGCGCTCAGTCCAAAACTTTCAGACTCTGAGGGCAAAATAAACAAATCAGCTCCTGCAAGAATCTCTTGTGGCTCCTTCACACTCCCAACAAAATAAATTCGTTCTTCCAAACCATGTTCACGACTCCATTGCTCCGCTTTATGTCTATCTGGACCATCACCAACCATTACCAAAAGTGCATCCACTTTATCTTGTATATTTTTAAATACCGCAAGCACATCCATCACCCGTTTTACCGGCCTGAAATTCGAGGTATGGACACACAACTTTTCAGACCCTGTAACAAACTCTCTGCGTACCACTTCACGCCACTTATCACACTCTGCTACAACCTGAATAAAATTGGGTATAACTGTGATTTCCTTCTTTATATTAAAAAAACGAAAGGTATCCTTTCTCAAACTTTCACTCACAGCGGTTATGGCATCTGAATGATTGATGGCAAACGTAATCACCGGTTTGAAAGAATCATCTTTACCCAACAATGTGATATCGGTGCCATGTAACGTCGTCACTACTGGAATGTGAATGCCTTCATCCATCAATATTTTCTTTGCCATGTATGCAGCAGAAGCGTGCGGTATAGCATAATGCACATGAAGCACATCCAACTTTTCATACTTGACCACATCTACCATCTTACTGGCCAAAACCAATTCATAGGGAGGGTAAACAAACAACGGATACTCACTTACATTAACCTCATGAAACCGAATATTCTTGTTTACCCCATTCAATCTAACAGGTTGAGAATACGTGATAAAGTGAACTTGATGCCCCCGATTGGCCAATGCGATGCCTAGTTCCGTAGCCACTACTCCACTTCCACCGTAAGTAGGATAACCCACCATTCCAATACGCAAGGGCTCTTCGATATTCATGATAGCAAAGTTACAACACGACCGCCATCAGCGGAACAACTGTTTATAGACTTCCGTTTGAATCTTGGTTCTATAATTACCTTGAATCAACTTTTTATTGTCCACATTAGGGTGAATTCTGTTGCTTAAAAAGACAAAAACCAAATCATGCTCTGGATCTACCCAACCCATGGTTCCTGTAAATCCTGTATGTCCAAAGCTACGATCTGAAACCAATTCTGAAGCGCTGCCTCCATTGGTGCCCTTCAACGGTGGTTTGTCCAAAACCAATCCACGTCTATTCCCTGCCAAATGTCTTTCATTAAACAAGTCCACCGTTTCTGGCTTAATAAATTGCTTACCCCTGTAGTTTCCTTTTCCATTCAACAACTGAAGAACAGCTGCCAGATCATAGGCATCAGAAAACAATCCGGCATGTCCAGCTACACCGCCCATCAATGCTGCAGTCTCATCATGAACATAACCACGTATCATTTGATGCCTAAAAACGGTGTCATTCTCAGTTGGGGCAATTAGGTTACTATCCAATCTTTCCAAAGGAAGATAACCAAGTGTATTCAATCCCATGGGGTAGTAAAAGTTCTCGTTTAAAAACTCAGTCCAAGACTTACCCGTCTTCAACTCAACAAACTCCTTTACGAAAAAATACCCTAGATCACTGTATTCATATTGCGCTGGAAGTTTCAATGGAGTTTCCAGAATTCTCCTTCTGATTGCATCAACGATACAACTATCGGCATAAAGACTATCAGCAACAATTCTGTCTGAACTTTCCTTTCTCTCTATATGCCAAGCTGCTGAATTGAAAACGCTAGCAAAGGGAATAAAGTTTTTAAGACCTGCTTGATGGGAGAGCAAATCTTTCCATTTAATTTTAGCATATGGGGATTTTCTGGGGAAAGTTAAACTTTCGCCAAGGGTAGATTCCAGATTCCAATAGCCATGGTCATACATCCACATCATTGCTAAAGCTGATGCTGATAATTTAGTAATAGACGCCAAATCATAAACGCTATTCAAGCGAACAGAACTTTTCTGATTATGATCCAAATAACCATAGGCATGGTCATATACAATTTCACCTCCCTGCGCAACCAACAATCGGCAGCCTGGAAAGGCGCCTTCCATCAAACCCGCATTAACCAAAGAATCGACGCACCTCCATTGATAACGATACTGAAAGGTATTGATTTCACGCTCAACTTGAAACATGTTCTCCAAATACTCTTTGTTCTTTGGCACAACTATATTTCGAGATTTAATCAACCGCAACTGCTCGGAAGAACTGTACACGGATTTGGACAAAACATTCCATCTTTGAAGTTCTATCCCATCACCACATTTCCACATTGAACCCACGCTTACAGGTAATTTCCCGGTAAATGATCTTGCACCAGAAATGGCCTCCATCATGACATGTTGGGTCAATTCATCATCTTGATATCCGGTTGCGATAATATCAAAATTCAAAACATCCAATTCGTTTCCAACAGCGTATGGATTGGAAAAGAGCAAAAGCATTTTGTTCTTTTCATTTTCCCAATTTGAAATCCATTTCAACCAGTATGGTGAAACACTAAAATTCTTAGAGGCTTTACTAGATGTATTGATGAATGCAAAACCAACCAAATCATAAGCATTGAGCAGCGACAATAAAACCTGAGCTGTATCCTTCCAAGTAGAGTCTATATCACGCGGCCAAAAGTGAAAATCAACATGATTTAATGCCTTTGCGGATGACACAATTTGGCTGGTTGAATCTCCTCCAATGACTACCAACACCTTCTTGCTCAAGGGATCTCTCCAAGACCTCATTGCAGTTGAATCCGTCTTCATCAAAGTCAAAGCACCCGCATTAACCTCTTGATAAATCTGAAGAGCTTGGGGCTGCCCCAAATCCTGCATGATATCGACTTTATTCAAATGAACACCTGCATTCAATCCACACCATTCCTTGCTCTGTAGAATTTTATAACAACTTTC
Organism: Crocinitomicaceae bacterium; assembly: GCA_040375215.1. Classification (GTDB taxonomy): domain Bacteria; phylum Bacteroidota; class Bacteroidia; order Flavobacteriales_D; family Sanyastnellaceae; genus CAMCTV01. The sequence continues at coordinate 5,396 of JBEISW010000129.1, forward strand.
ATTGATGCGATCTATGGACAATTCACCACTGACTAATTTGGCTTTAATAGCTTCAATGGCTTTGGGAATATTCGATGGGAAAAGTAAAATGTCATTACCTGCTTGAATGGCCATCACTTCCATCTCGCCTGGCTTAAAGTGTTTGGCCACACCTTGCATGTTCAAGGCATCCGTTACTATTAACCCTTTAAAGCCCATTTGCTCTTTCAATAGATCTTGAATCAAAGCAGTGGACAAAGACGCAGGGATCCCTGGTCGATTCTCATAAGCAGGAACATATAAGTGTCCTGTCATCACGCTGGAAAGACCTTGATCAAACAACGGACGATAAGGGTACAACTCCAGGCTGTCTAACCGCTCTTTTGAAAAAGGAATAACAGGCATGTCTTCATGGCTATCGGTATCGGTATCACCATGTCCTGGAAAATGTTTGGCACAGGCCAAAATATGATTCTCTTGCAGCCCTTCCATAAAGGCCTGACTTGCCCTCAATACCGCATCTCTATCTTCCCCAAATGAGCGATTGCTAATAACAGGATTCTTTGGATTATTATTGATGTCAACAACAGGCGAAAAACTAAAATGCACACCCAATCTTTTTAATTGTCTTGCTGTTTCGGCCGCATAGTTCTTTACGATTTCCATATCAGACAAAGCACCCAATGTCATTTGCCTGGGATAAAGAATGGTTGAATCTAGACGCATGCTCAAACCCCACTCTGCATCCATTCCAATCAAGAGAGGAATAGATGACATGTCTTGGTATCGCTGAGTAAACTTCAATTGATTTTGAGGACCACCTTGAAAAAATATAATTCCACCCACACCATACTTAGTGATCCACTCCGACACCTGCTTATCATTGAAATAAATATGCTTAGGATCACTCCAAGCGGGTACCATAAAAAGCTGCCCAATTTTCTGATCCAACGAAAGTGATTTAAAAACGGAATCCGCCCATGGTGTTGGGACACGAGTAAACACAGGCTGAGCCTGAAAATCAAAACAAATCGCTGCTAAAAAATATAATCCTAGAATAATCCTTCTCATCAAACGCCAAGGTAACGCAGTTGAAGGGAGC
>JBEISW010000163.1:0-5277 GCA_040375215.1 Crocinitomicaceae bacterium
CGTCAGCATCCATATCTGCAAGACATATTCCATTGCAATCTGTCCATTGCTGTGAAAAAACACAAACACCAGCATCAGTGGCCGATGCTAAAAAATTACAAGCTGATGAATCTTGACATCCTAAAACTTCATTGATATCACAAACGCCATCATTATCAAAATCTGAGATACAAAGTCCGTTGCAATCCAAAAATACAGCAACAGGATAAACGCAACTATCAGCGTCTGTGGCATTGGCCAAAAAATTGCACGCCGCTGCATCTTGACAACCTAAAACTTCTGCTTCATCACATATGCCATCTGCATCTGAATCCAACAAACATAAACCGCTACAATCAAAATTGGGGTTAGGATACTCACAATTCAATTCTGTCGACTCTGGATTATAATTGCAAGCTAGAGCGTCAGAACATCCAGAAATTTCCAATTGATTGCATATTCCATCTCCATCGCTATCCAATAAACAAGTCCCAGAGCAATCGTAGTAAAAACCCGAATAAATACAATCACTTGGATCTGTTGCCTGAGGATTGAAATTGCAAGCTGAAACATCTGTGCAGCCAGTTATTTCCAATTCATCACAAACACCATCTGCATCAGCATCATGAATGCACATTCCAGCACAATTGGTAATGGAATTGGGAAAAGTACATGAGCCATCATCTTGGGTGGCTTGTGCAACATAGTTACAAGCAAGCACATTGGTGCAGCCTAAAATTTCCAACTCATTGCAAACACCGTCCAAATCAACATCTGTTATGCAAATGCCTGTGCAATTGTAATATGTGACAGGGTACTGACAGTTTCCCCAATCCGTAGCATTGCTATCGTAATTGCATGCGTTGAGATCTAAACACCCAATAACTTCTAGAGAGTCACACACTCCATCATTGTCATCATCAGCAATACAAATTCCATTGCAATCAAATTGAGAAACAGCAAAAACACAGTTACCCGAATCAGTATTCAGCGGTGAAAAATTGCATGCAGTGCTGTCCTGACAACCAACAATTTCATACTGATTACAAATTCCATCACCATCAAAATCGCTGATACACCCACCGTCACAATTCAGTCCAAGAGCAGGAAAAAAACATTGTCCAGAATCGGTGGCCATTGGGTTAAAATTGCATGCACTAAAATCCATGCAGCCCAATAACTCATTCTCATCACACACCCCATCTAAATCCCCATCTTGAAGGCAGTTTCCAATACAATCAGCGTATTGATTAACATACAAACAGTTCCCATTGTTATCTGTTGCTGTAGGGAGGAAATTACACGCCAAAGTATCAGTGCATCCCGATATCTCTATTGCGTTGCAAACGCCATCACCATCGGTATCCAAAATACATAAACCATCACAATTTAAATAAGCCAGCTCTTGATAAATACACCCATAATCATCTGTTGCAATTGAACTGAAGTTGCATGCTTGTGGATCTTGACAACCTGAAATCTCATACTCATCACAAATACCATCAAGGTCAGCATCAAAATAACATAGACCATCACAATTCAAGAACGGTTGGGGATAAGTGCAATCGAATTGTGTTGATTCCGGATTATAGTTACAAGCCTCCATATCTTGACAACCTGGAACTTCCAATTCATTGCAAACGCCATCGTCATCACTATCCAAAATACAATTTGGGTCACAATTATAAAACGGTTGAGGATACAAACAATAGCCTGGATCAGTAGCATAAATATTATAATTACACGCACTGGCATCCATGCAATCATAAACCTCAAAATCATCGCAAACACCATCCCCATCAACATCCATTAAGCACTGACCATCACAATCATAAGCCCAATCACTATACCAACAATTGCCATCATCCTCGGTTGCTATTACACTAAAATTGCATGCCGTGATATCTACGCAGCCAAGAATTTCTGATTCATTGCACACCCCATCAAAATCAAAATCATTCAAACATTGTCCTTCGCAATTAAGGTATAATTCAGGATATAAACACAGATCGTCATCTGTTGCTAGTGCATTAAAATTACAAGCTGAAATATCCATGCAGCCTGAAACTTCCAATTCATCACAAACGCCATCATTATCCGTATCATTATTACAGTTTCCACTGCATTGATAAAACAAATCTGGAAATTGGCAAATCGACGCTTCAGTAGCCATTGGATCGTAATTGCATGCAGCAGGTTGTGGACATCCCAATATTTCCTCCTGATTGCATACACCGTCACCATCGGTATCGACCAAACACTCACCTGCACAATTGCGAAACTGCAATGCATATAAACACAAGTTTTCTCCTGAATCTGTGGCCAATGAATTGTAATTACAGGCAAGCGCGTCCTGACAACCTACCACCTCCAACTCATTGCAAATACCATCTCCATCGCTATCTTCAAGACAATTACCGCTACAATTGTAATATTCTGCTGCGTAGACACAGTTGCCCGCGTTCGTGGCTTGAGCATCGTAGTTACAGGCAGAAATGTCTTGACATCCTAAAATCTCAAGTTCATTACATACTCCATCGCCATCTGAATCATTGATACAATTTCCCAAGCAACTGTAATATTGAGGGGCAAACTGACAATTGCCTGGATCTGTGGATAGCGGATTATAATTACACGCACTCGTATTGAGACATCCCACTATTTCATTTTGATCACAAATGCCGTCTGAGTCCACATCAGTGATACACTGTCCTTGACAATTGTAATATTGTTGTGGAAAAATACAACTCACAATATCTGTGGCTGCAGAATTATAATTACAAGCGCTGGCATTCAAACATCCGACTACCTCTTGCTCATTACAAACGCCATCTTGATCTGAATCGTTGATACACACTCCTTGACAATTTCTGAAAGGCAAAGAATACTGACACTCCCCAGGATTGGTTGCATTAGAAGCGTAGTTGCACGCATTCACATCCATACATCCCAGTATCTCCAACTCATTGCAAATTCCATCTCCATCAGAATCATTCAAACATTGGTTGGAACAATTATAAAATTGAGAAGGAAAGGTACATGTGGCGGATACATTGGCCAAGGTATTGTAATTGCACGCCGCAGAATTGGTGCATCCTGCAACAGCATCAGGCCAATTGAAGTTGGTAATTTTCAAGGTAGAGGCTCCATAAGCATCATCATTAGAAAATATTGCAAAACCAATAGTTGTACCGGCAGCAGCATACATGTTAATGTTTCCCGTTGCTGAAACAGCAGGATTTCCCTCTGTTATGGGATAATAGAAATTGTTGATGTAATACGCAGCATCCTCATAGAGTGCGTTGTCTAGCGTTGTGTGCTGCCATGAAAAAGAATACCAACCAGAAAGTGGTGCCACCATGGTGACCTTGGTTTCAATTAAATTAAACTGCAAAGAATTGCTTCCTTTTAAGGTAAGCATCGATGTAGTGATGGTCCGTAAACCATTACCTCCAGCATCCTGATAAAATGTCCATGCACTGCTTGCATGACCACCCACAAAACCAGTACCTGAATAAGCTTGATGTCCAATAAGACCAAGCAAAAAAGCAATAATAGATTTCAACCACAAAGATTTCATGGTGAAAATTTACGCCTGATTTTATAAAAATCCTAATTCTAGTTGAGCAGCCTCTGACATCATGCTTTTGTCCCAAGAAGGTTCCCAAGTTATTTCAACCTTGCATTCTTTCACCCCCGGCGTTTCTTTCACCTTTGACTCCACTTCAGGCGGCAATGTCTCAGCAACTGGACAACTGGGAGATGTCAAAGTCATGCTAATCTTAACTTCTCCATCGTCGTTCAAATCAATACCATAGATCAATCCCAATTCATAGATGTCCACAGGAATCTCAGGATCATAAATGGTCTTCAATGTGGCGATGATATCCTCTGTAATTTTCTCCTTGTCCATCTTATTGCATGATTAATGCGTAAGTTTTTATTTGCTTGATCATGGCTGCCAAACCATTGCTTCTGGTTGGCGATAAATTTTCCATTAACCCAATTTCTTTCAAAAAATCCAGTGGCGCTGGAACAATATCTTCTCCTCTCTCTCCTTCAAAAACCCGAACAACCAATGCCACAATACCTTTGGTAATAATTGCGTCACTGTCTGCTGTAAAATGAAAAGTTCCATCTTCTCTCTTTTGAGCCGTTAACCAAACCCGCGATTGACAGCCCTTTATCAAATGATCTTCCGTTTTCTCATCTTCAGCCATCCTATCCAAATCTTTTCCCAATTCAATGATGTACTCATACTTCTCCATCCAAGTGGGAAACATGGCAAACTCCTGAACTATTTCCTGCTGTTTTGATTCTATACTCATTACATCATCATATTAATAGATCTGCGCAAAGCCTTAGAAAAAACCCCTACCTCATCTTCACTATTGTACACTGTCAATGATGCACGTGCAGAGCCATTCAATCCCAATGACTCCCATAATGGTTGTGTGCAGTGATGTCCAGTTCTAATGGCAATTCCTTGCTGATCTAACAATGAACCAAGATCAGAAGGATGAATGGTTTCGTGAACAAAAGAATAAAGCGCTACCCTATTGGGATGCATGCCCATCCATTGCAACTCTGGAAATTTCTGTACTTCTTCCATCATCCATTCTTGTTGACTTTTTTCAATGCTGCGAATCAAACTCCAACCCAAGTTGGTCCACCATCTAACACCCTCCGCCAAAGCTATGATTCCCTCAATGTGAGGCGTTCCTGCTTCAAACTTATAGGGCAATTGATTAAAAGTCGTTCCTAAAAAACTAACCTTATCAATCATCTCTCCGCCTGAACGATAGACATCCATGGCATTCAGCAAAGTTGACTTCCCATACAACACACCAATTCCTGTTGGACCAAAAATTTTATGCCCAGAAAACACCAACCAATCGCAATTCAGATCTTGAACATCTATTGGAAAATGACTGACAGCCTGAGCTGCATCAATCAATACTTTAGCTCCTACAGCATGCGCTTTTTGTATCATCTCTTTCACAGGATGAACGACGCCTGTAGCATTGCTAACCCATCCCACTGATACTAACTTTGTTTTATTGGTCAACAAATTTCCATAGTCTTCGTTCCAAGAACAATCTTCATTAAGTGGAATTACCCTCAGAACTGCTTTTGCTCTTTGACACAACAACTGCCATGGAACAATATTGGCATGGTGTTCTGATGCAGCTATCAGAATTTCGTCTCCTTCATTTAAAAAGACGTTTCCCCAGGCTTGCGCAACCAAGTTGACTCCATCAGTAGTCCCTTGTGTAAATATTATGTCTTCGGTTGAAC
>JBEISW010000077.1:0-8760 GCA_040375215.1 Crocinitomicaceae bacterium
GGTTCTTGCTCATATTGCCCATGCGGTTCAATCAAGAATGAGAACTTCAACGAGAAACGTCCAGAGTCTTCATGCAATCAAAAGTGCATTTTGTTAGAGCAACCTGCCACTGAAGAGGAGAAAGAAGAAGGTTGTACCAATTGTGATTTAATCAAAGGTTTATTGGAAGGAAAATCAAATGTGAATTTGAACATTCAGATGTCTTTGCCAGCTGAATCAAGTAAGCCAGCCAAAACCATCAATTTACCAATGAACAACAAGGCGGCCGCGGGCACTAAAAAAGCAAAAAATGAAACGGCTAAAAAATCTCGTCTTGCCAAGTTGAAAGAAGAAGTAGTAGGACACAAGCCAATAATTGATTAAAGAACGAGAATCATGAAAAAGATATTATTTGTAATGATTGGAGCCGCATTGTTATCTTCTTGCGGTATCCTTAAAAAGTCCAAAATGGCTACTTTGAATCCTTTGGGCGTAACGGAGTATTATACCACTCCTGAAATGATTTATCAGTTGAACAGAGGTATGACCATCGCTGAAGTAAACAACACTTTGAAAGTGGAGCCAACAGACTTCTATTTGAATGCTCCTGATGGCTATAAGGTGATCACATACCGCTACAAATTGCAGTACCAGGATGTTCCAATGAAGAGAAAAGACCGTGCTATCTATTTAAGAGGTGGCCAAGAGCACTTCAAGGATACGGGCACTTTGTATGTTTTCTTCAATGCTTCTAATAACCAATTGATGCGTTACATCACAGATGAGGGAAGGGATAATGCAGAGAAACTGATGCGCAGCAAGCAAAAGATAGAGTCTAATGACTAGTCGATTTGTACATCTAGCATTAATGTTAATCTTCAACTGCTTCCTTTTGACTGAGAGGGTAAATGCGCAGGAGTTGACAGCGAGATTTGATTATGGAACCAGTGATTTTTTAGGCCATGCACAAACAACTTTTGATTATTACTTAAATAAGAAGTATGGGTTCAATTTGGGTTTGGATTTTGGTTTCGGTGAAGTAAGAGAATACAGAACCGGAGGAGGTTCTGGTATGATTGACGCATGGGTGAATAGTAGTTTGTCCTATAAACAGTTAAAGTTAGGAGCCGTTCGAAGATTTTTTGTTGGCAAATCTTTTGTTGAGCCAATTGTTGGCGTTGCCTATTGTTTTGGACCGACAAATATAGATTTGGGTGGTGAAAAAAGATCGAATGATGGTACACTGATTACAAATGGAATCGAACTTCAATTTGCAGCAGAATATAACATCACAAAAAAATGGGCATTTAGACTGCAGTCGAGTGCTAATAATACTGATGCATCTATTTCGTTCGGTATTCGTTATTCATTCTTCTACAATGAGAAGTAGAGGGTCTAATTATTAAAAAGGGCGGTCATTTGACCGCCCTTTTTGTTTTCAATGAAGTTGTACTATGCTTCAACTTTCTTATTCAATCTGTTCTTCAATTGCATCTTCCAAGTCTCACTCATCATGTACATCACAGGTACCACAATCAATGTAATGAAGGTGGCAAAGCTCAATCCAAATACAATTGTCCAAGACAAGGGTTTCCAGAAGGCCACACTGTCCCCTCCAAAGTGAATCTTAGGATTCAGTTCAGTGAATAGCGTGACAAAATCAATGTTTAGACCTATTGCCAGGGGAATCATTCCCAAAATCGTAGCAGTGGCTGTCAATAAAACGGGTGTCATTCTCACACGGCCAGCCTCAATAACGGCCTCTCGTATTTCCATCCCTTGTTCTCGCAAGATGTCAGTGAACTCCACCAATAATATTCCGTTTCTTACTACAATTCCGGCCAATGCCACAATTCCAACACCGGTCATCACAATCACGATGTCCATATTGAAAATGGCCAATCCCAACAATACACCAATGACAGAGAAGATAATCTCTGATAAGATGATTACCGTGCGTCCAATGGAGTTGAATTGCATAATGAGAATCAGTACAATCAATGCCAATGAAATCATCAATGCTGAACCCAAGAAAGCAGCTGTTTCTTTTTGTTCTTCTTGCTCGCCTGCAAGGTTCACGGTTACGCCATTGGGTAAGTCGGTGAATTGAGCTGCTTTGGATTGAATTTTACCTACTACTTCGTTGGGATTATATCCTGTCAAAACGTTTGATTCCAAGGTGACCACTCGCTTTTGGTTTTTGCGCTTGATTCCGGCATAAGTACTCGTGTATTCTACATCAGCAAAGGCTGACAAAGGAACCTGTCTAATCATTCCGCCCATGTTCATGTCGCGATAAGTGATGATCAAGTTGCGCAAGGCTTCAATGTCATTGCGCTGGTCTTTCTTGTAGCGAACTTGTATAGGGTACTCATCTGATCCGTCTCTGTATTTGGATGGGTTATCAAGACCAAAAACAGCCTTCCTTATTTCACTACCTATTTGCCCCATGGATATACCTTCACGATTGGCGCGCTCACGATCGATTTTTATCTTGATCTCAGGCTTGTTCAATTGCAAGTCTGTTTTCAACTCCTCAACACCTGGTATCTGCGCTGCGTCAAGAAAATCTTTCATGCGCATGCTAGCAACAATCAAATCATCAAATTCTTCACCGCTGATTTCAATGCTGATGGGCTTGGCCGTGGGTGGGCCATTCTGTTCTTGGTCAACAGCAATTTGCACGCCTGGTATTCCTTTTACTTCTGCACGAACTTGGTCCAAAATAGCGGTGGTGGATTGTCCATTGCGCTTGGCAAATTCTACAAATCCAATTCCAACTTTGGCTTTGTGTGAGTAGGGAGCACGATCCTCTTGGCTTTCATTGGCTCCAATGGCCACGTTGGTAATAATGCTTTCCACCAAAGGATTGTTCTCTCCAATGACTTTGTAAATTTTTTCCTCAATGATGTGAGCCACGCTATCTGTTGCTTTGGCGCTTGTTCCAACGGGAAGTGTAGCGTAAACATAGACAAAGTTGGGATCAGCCTTGGGGAAGAAAACCACTTTAGGTTGACGCAATCCGGTTACCATAAAAGACAACACCAATAAGCCCAATGTGCTAAACAAAATTGTCTTTGGTCTAGCCAGCGCCCAATTCAAGAAATTGGCATAACGTGTTTGTACTTTAGGCCAAGTTTTTCCTTGGAAAACGAGAATGGCATTTTCCAATACAAATTTGAAAAGCAAATAGACAAGCAATAAGGTAATGGTGAAATTACCCATTCCAAAACTGCCACTGATGTAGAAAAGTGTAGCCAAGGCTAAAAATACCACTGAGGTGATTTTGGTTCCTTTGTTCCACTTGGGTTTGTTGTGATCCTCATCATGCGGTTTCATGAAATCCACTGCAAATACTGGATTGATGATGTAGGCCACTACCAATGATGCAGTCAATGTAATGATCAAAGTAATGGGCAAATAGTGCATGAATTTTCCTATCACACCGCCCCAAAAAGCCAATGGTACAAATGGTGCTAGTGTAGTAGCTGTTCCGCTTAATACAGGAAGGAAAATTTCTCCTGCCGCCTTTTTAGCTGCCACCTTAATGGGAACTTTGCCATTGTCAAAAATGCGATGGGTGTTTTCTATGACAACAATGGCGTCATCTACCACAATTCCTAGTCCCAACAAGAAACTGAACAATACAATCATGTTCATGGTAAAGTCAATTCCTGGAAGAATTAAGAATGCAATAAACATGGAAAGGGGAACAGAAAGACCAACAAAAATGGCGTTGGTAACCCCCATGAAAAACATCAAAATGATGGTAACCAAAATGAAACCAATGATGATGGTATTGATCAAGTCATGAAGTGTTACACGTGTCGTGCGGCTTTGATCTCCTGTGATAACGACAGACAAATCTTTGGGCAATTTGCTCTCTTTCATTTCAGCTAGAATGTCGTTGATTTTATCCGATGCATCAATCAAGTTCTCACCACCGCGCTTGATAACATTCAATGTGATGACGTTCTTTTTGTCCAATCTACCATAACTCTCTTGCTCTTTGAATCCATCACGTACATCTGCTATGTCTTTCAAGTAAACTTTAGATCCTGATTGCGAGCTGACAACCAAATTTCTGATTTCATCCACGTTCTTAAACTCGCCGCTGACAGACAATGAGCGCTTTACATTGCCCATGTTAACGCCTCCTCCTGAGATGGTCATGTTCTCATACATGATGGCACGCTCTATATCACCCATGGTGAATTTAGAAGCTTGCATTTTGTAGATGTCCACATCAATTTGTATTTCTCTATCCAATGCACCTACGATGTCGACACGTGTAATCTCTCTTAGCCCTTCAATTTTTTCTTGTAGATCTTCTGCGTATGTTTTTAAATCGGCGAGGCTATAATTCCCCGCGATGTTCACAAAAAGAATGGGCATTTCAGAGAACTCAACCTCCATCACATTAGGATCTGCAGGCAGGTTATTAGGCAAATCTTTCTTTGCCTTATCCACAGCGTCTTTTACCTTTTGCTTGGCAATGGGTACATTGACACTGGTATTGAATTCAATAATGACATTGCTGAAATCTTGAATGGAATTACTGGTAACTTTTTTGACACCGGCAATGCTCTTCATCTGTTTCTCCAGTGGCTTGGTCACAAGATTTTCCATATCCTCAGGAGAGGTCCCAGGATAAACAGTAGAGACGTAAATCGTTGGAATTACGATGTCAGGGAATTGTTCTTTAGGAATACTTTGATAGGACAAAATACCAGCCAACGTAATGAATATCGTGAGCAGGTAGATGGTCGTTTTGTTGTCAATCGCCCAACTAGAGGGTTTGAACTCTTTGAATTTTTCTAACATAATTCTTCCTTAATTATTTGATGACAGAGCCATCTACAATGTTGAATTGACCCGTAGTAATGACCTCATCACCAGCATTAAGACCTGAAGTAATTTCGGCTACACCATTGTATGTTTTTCCTGTGGTAATAACGGTTTTAATAGCAATTTTTTTGTTGTCTTTTTTGCCTACTTTGTAAACATATGTTTCATTGCCTGAGCTTAACAAAGCATTGATAGGCAATACAAATGCAGTGTCATTTTTGTAATCCACTACTTTCAAAACAGCCACCATGTTGGGACGGTATTTATTGCCATCACCAGAGATATTGGATTCTACAATGAAGGTACGTGTCATTGGGTTGATGAAACGCGCAACGTAAGAAGTTCTGCTTTGAATTGTTTCATTGATGTCAGGAAAGTAAAGTTCTACTTCATCTCCACTCTTAACGGTGGGAGCATACGATTCTGCGAATTCAGCTTTTACTTTCATCTTGCTTGAATTGATGACGCGGAAAGCTGGATCAGGCATTCCTGGCGCTGCGTACTGACCAATCTTAGCACCGACGTGGTCAATGATACCAGCGATGGGGGCTGTGATTTTGGTCATGTTGATTTGCTCTTGTATGGCGCTGATTTGTTTTTCTATGGCTTCCTTATTGGTCTTGGCCTGTAAGAATTGCAATTCAGATCAAATCTTTTGATCCCATAATCTCTTTTGACGGTTGAAAACATCAGCGGCTAATGTCAATTGTGGTTGCAAAGCATTCAATTGAGCACTCATGACACTGTTGTCCGTTTCTCCCAACAATTGGCCTTTGCTAACGGTTTGACCTTCCGACACATAAATTTTGGTAACTACACCAGGCATTTGTGGTTGAACTGCGGCTTGAGATTCAGCATCTACAATTCCTTGAACATCGATATAATGTCTGAAAACAGTTGGTGACATGGTTGTCGTAAGCACCTCTTTCGATTTGACTTCAATTCCGCCGTTTTGAGCCAATTGAGCCTCCAATTCTTGAATCTTAACATCCAATGCTGAACGTTCAGCTTTAAGAGCTTCTAATTGCGCTTGTGGGTCTTTGGTGCCACATGCAGCTAGGATGATGGTTGATATAACAACCAAAGAAAAATACTTTTTCATGATATTATTGATTGAGGGCTTTTTGAAGTTCGTCTTTTGTGTTTAATAATTGAAGCAAGGATTGAACATAGTTTCCTTGAGCTTGCAATACTTGGTTATTGGCTTGTGTCAATTCAAAACTAGATACCAAACCTTCTTTGTATTTCTCGTTTGTTTTGGTGAATATTTTTTCTGCAAGTACCAAACTAGCCTTATTGTTTTTTGTGGTGGCTAATGCTGATAGATAATTGGTTTTAGCGCTATTAAAGGAAAGCAGTGCACCCTCCCTAGCCAATGTAGCAATAGACTTAGATTTTTCTACCTCAACTTGGGCATATTGAATCGCTTTGTAGCGCTGTCCTCCAGCTACAAGTGGGATATTCATTTGAACGCCCCAAAGTTGAATCGGGTACCATTGCTTTTTGGTATCGGCAAAATTGAATTCATAGCGCAAAGCTTGCGTTTGCAAATTGTAGAAGGCTGCTAAATTGGGTAACGTTGCTGCCTTCTTGTTTTTTAGATTCAAGGTTTGAAGTCCCAATGCTTGGTTGGTCAATTGAACGTCCAAATTTGCTTCAATGCTCATGGGAGAGGATAGGAGCGCTTCATTGGCAGACATAGCCAATTTTTCACTGTTGTCTTCTAATTCAATTTCTGTTTGAATGGGCATTCCCATTTTGAATTTCAATAAATCCAATGTGAGCTTGGCATTGGCTTCTGCGACAACAATTCTAGAGATCCAATCATTCAATGTCAATTGCAATTGATCCACGTTTTGCTCCTCTAGAAAACCTTCCTTGTACAATGACTTGGTGTCATCCAATGATTTTTCAATCAGGGTTTTTCCGTTGTTCAATAATACAATGGTTTCTTTGGCAATAACAGCCAGATGGTATGCCTGTGCTACTTCATGTTTGATTAGAAACGCCGATTTTTTAACTTGTGTATTGGTTAACTTGGCGTATTCTCTTGAGGCTTGCAAACCAACCAACCATGAACCATCAAAAAGCAATTGTGATCCACTCAAACCTGCTGTCATTTGATGCGGAACACCAAATTTTATTTTGGTTTCAGTGGGACCAAAGATTCCTGCTGGAATGACGGAAGTGGGAAGGTCAATAAAGTTTTGATACTGCACGGATCCATTCAATTGGGGCAATCCAATGGCAAGCAATTGATCAGCTTGCAATTTAGCCAATTGCTCATCATACAGGGCTTGTGTGACGCTATTGGCGTTTTTTGTTGCGAACTCTTGCGCTTTAATCAGCGATAGCTTCTGCTGACCTGATAGGTTGTTGTAAATGACAACAAGTACCATCAAGAGTAGTTTTACTTTGGTGCTCATGAATTGTTTTTTCTTTTCTGCTTAATTTTTGTTTTCGGTTGTTCTAATATTTTCAGGCCCTTCTCGCTGGCAATCCCTCTGATGTGGTAATGAAATGACTCCAAATAAACATCTGACATGAGGAATTGCTGTGGAGGAAACACATTGGGATCCAATAACATCTCCATACGGCCAATGTAAATACGGGAGACAATTTCCGGACTGATGTCTTTGCGGTAAAGACCTTCCTTTTGTCCTTTGATAATGTTGTTGTGGATGCTTTTGTAAACTACTTTCCTACGGTTCTCTTGCATTTTTCTTGAAACAGCAGGATAGTATTTCTCCAAATCAAAGGCAACGGCGGGATGTACATTTTCTAGGACAGACAATACCCATTTTTTGATAAGCAAACTTTCGTCAATGGCGTTTACTTTTTGAGCGGAGATTTCCTTGATGGCTTCGATTTCTCTTTGACCAAACAGATCAGTTGCTTTCTCTACCAATTCCTCCTTGTCTTTGACAAACAAGTAGAGTGTTTTCTTGGAGATACCCAATGCCTTGGACATATCGTCCATATTGACACTTTTAATGCCTTGACGCATGAAAACACGAAGTGCTTTTTCAATGATATCTTGTTCCTTGGCTTCCATTTGGCCGCGCGAAGATAATCGAAATAAACACAAAGGAAACGAAAAACTGTTAAAAACGTTTCCTTTGTGTATTGGTTGGGTTAAGTGCAAAAAAAAGGGTGCGAAAACGCACCCTTTTACAGTCGAAAAAAGACAATTATTTTTTCTTTCCTTTGGCTGGCGCTTCTTCTGCTTGAGAAGCAGCGATAGAAGCACGAGTAGCTTGAATAGCAAGGATAGCAGAAGCATCTGCTTCCAAGAATTCAACACCAGGGATTTGTACTTCACGAACACGGATCATATCGCCAATGTTCAATTTGGTGATGTCCAAAGTGATGTCATTTGGAAGATCCTCAGGCTTGGCAAATACACGAACTTTTCTGTAGTTGATGGCCAAACGACCACCCGCCTTAACACCTTCAGAGTTTCCAGTTACACGAACAGGCAAAGAAGTCTTTACAGCCTTACCTGGAACTAATTCTAAAAAGTCAAGATGTACAATTTTGTCAGACACTGGGTGACGTTGTACTTCTTGAATGATGGAAGCATATTTGGTACCGTTGATATCCAAGTTGATTTGCAAAGTATCAGACATGGCCATGATTTTGTCCATCTCAATTTTACCTACTGAAAAATGTACTTGGTTTCCTCCACCGTACATAACGGCTGGGATACGGTTGGCAAGGCGCAACGCGCTTGCATCTTGTCTTCCTACGTTCTCTCTTGGAGAACCGCTCAATTCAAATTGCTTCATTTTGTTATTTTATTTGGTTTCTAATTAATTTCTTTTTTTACTCACCACCCCGTCGCGATGTCTCGCGACACCCCTCCTAGCGAAGCATCGCTACTCTCACAAGTTCGAGTAGGAGGGGAGATTATTCATCTCACAGCCTCTAAAC
>JBEISW010000043.1:0-11274 GCA_040375215.1 Crocinitomicaceae bacterium
AAGCGATTTTGAAATCATGTCTCCTCAACCTGCAGCGGTCCAAATGATGAAATTGTTTAGCCAATGTCTCTTCGTTCAATAATCATCTTACTGTTTCTTTTGTTTGCCTTGATGGGATTCGAATGGTTACCATCGGACTATCCAACACCACATGGTTGGCCAATTCCATCGTATTCTTTTCAAACCAATCCATACGACACCGCACAAGTGCGGTTGGGGAAGTACTTGTTTTATGACCCGGTGCTTTCCAAAGACAGCACCATCTCCTGCGCCAGTTGTCACTCATCTTACAACGCATTTGCCCATACTGATCACCCCACTTCTCACGGCATTGATGACCGAAAAGGAAAGCGCAATGCCCCTGCCCTTTTCAACTTGGCTTGGAACAAAAGTTTCATGTGGGACGGCGCCATTCACCATTTGGATTTCCAGGCGATTGCTCCCATCACAGGAAAAACCGAAATGGATAACAACCTAGAAAATGTTGTCCTAAAAATCAAAAAACAAAAAAGATATGTACTCGCCTTTCAAGAGATTTTTCCTAACCAAGAAATCACTGCCAATCTCATTCTACGCTGCTTGAGTCAATTTCAACTGTCTTTGATTTCTGCTCAATCCAAATATGACTTGGTGCAAGATGGCGTTGAAATTTTTTCCAACCAAGAATGGAACGGACAACGTTTGTATACCTCGCATTGTGCTAACTGTCATACCGCACCGCTCTTTACCAATCAGGAATTGATGTACTCCAAAATACCGAGCAATGCGCAAATAGATTCTGGTCGATATTCCATAACGAAGGTAGCCGCAGATACATTCCTCTTCAAAGTCCCTTCTTTGCGAAATTTATCATTCACCTATCCTTACTTTCACGATGGTCACCTACCGCAATTGCGGGCTGCAATTAGAGAGCATGGCTCAATGATAAGTGACCCATACCAGCTGACCGAAGACGAAATCAGTGCACTGATTTCTTTTTTAAAAACGTTAGATGATCCAACTTTTGTTTTTGATCCTCAACACCAATTTCCAAAAACTTTCTTTCGGAATAAATAGTTAGCTTTGGGCATGCAACTCAGCGAACTACTTTCCATCGAATCACAAGCCATCCAATTGATCCAACAAACAGGACTGTGGATGTTGGAACAAAGGGTTAACCCCAAAGAAATTGAAATCAAAACGCCCAACAATTTGGTGAGTTATGTGGACAAGGAAAGTGAAAAACGACTGGTAGCAGGACTATCTAACATTTTTCCAACTGCGGGATTTATTGCGGAAGAGGGAACAGGAGAAAAAGCAGACGAATGGAATTGGGTCATTGATCCATTGGATGGCACAACCAATTTTCTGCACGGCGTTCCCATTTGGTGCATCAGTGTTGCGCTTTGTCACAACAACAAAGCCGTTCTTGGGATAATTTATGACCCCAATCAAGATCAATGCTTTCATGCTGTGAAAGGAAATGGAGCCTACTTGAATAACATGCCCATCAAAACCAGTGATCAGACCTCGCTGCGCGATGCATTATTGGTTACAGGATTTCCCTATGATGATTTTGGCCGCGAAGAGCAATACATTTCACTCTTCAGGGCATTGATGAAAAACACCAGAGGCATCAGAAGATTGGGCAGTGCCGCTTTGGACTTGGCTTGGGTGGCCATGGGAAGATTTGAAGCTTTTTATGAATACGGACTGAACCCGTGGGATGTGGCTGCTGGAGTTATTATCATTGAAGAGGCTGGCGGAACTGTTACTGGGTTCCATGATGGAGACCCCATTTTTGAGGAGGACATTATGGCTTCCAACGGACACATCCACCAAGAACTGCAAAAAATCATACAGGAGCACTTTACGCAATAGTTGTTTTTGTTCATAGCGTTTAATTTTTTCGGTATATTCGTTTGTACCTAAAACCAAACCTATGCGTCAATTACTATTCGTTGTTTTGTCTTTTATTGCAAGTATTTATTCCCAAGCTCAAGCACCTGCCAACGATGCGTGCGCCAATGCCACAACACTGAACATCAACGGAGATACTTTGATGTATACCAATGTGGGAACTGTAGTTAATGGAACCAATCCAACATGCGGCGGTACAAATGCCATCAACGATGTTTGGTTTAGCTTTGTTTACGCTGGTGGAAACATCAGCATAACTACCTTTTTAACCGGAACGCTTACAGATACAAGAATGGCCTTGTATAGTGCATGTGGCGGTTCTCAGCTGGTTTGCAACGATGACTTTGGTGGCACCTATGCCTCACAAATCAACGTTGGATGTCCAACATTGTCATTGGGTGCAACTTACTATTTGCAGGTAGGCGGATATCAAAGCTTGACAGGAACTTTTGGATTGTCAATTGTGTCAACAACTGTTGTAGACTGTACTGACCCCAATGCTTCTAACTACAACGCTTGCGCGACGCTTGATGGCGGAAATTGTTTGATCACCAACGCCAATGACGCTTGTGACAATGCTGTTCTATTGCTTCCCAATACTGGGCCTGTCAATACCACCAACATTGACGCCTCGGCCGGCGCTACTCCCGGATGTGGCGGTGCCATCAAAGATGTTTGGTTCAAATTTGTATACCAAGGAGGAAATTACACCATAACCTTAGGAGCCTCTTCCGCAACTGATACAACGCAAGTGGTAGATACCCAAATGGCCATATACGATAACTGTGGCGGTTCCATCATTGCTTGTGACGACGATGATGCCGCGGGTAATTACAGCATGATTCGTTTTGGCTGTCCACAAGGAAATGGAACTGGAGGAGCATTCGAAGATGATCAGCTCGAGATTGGACATACTTACTACATTCAGGCTGGAGGATACAACAATACCGAGGGATTGTTCTCCATTAATTTAACCACAGCAACTGTTGCAGGTTGCACGGATTCTGATGCCAGCAATTATAACACTTGCGCTACACAGGACAATGGAACATGCGAATTCCCGCCTATAGCAGCCAACTTCAATTACAATGTTGTATCCAATAGCAACAGTTGTTACACCATTCAATTCAACAACAGCAGTGAAGGAAATCAAGTCAGTCACCAATGGACCTTCAATGGCAGCGTTGATGTTTTCAATTCAAATTTGGAAAACCCAGTGGTGACTTATCCCGGACCTGGAGTTTACTCAACAACTTTGATGGTAACAGACCCAATGGGTATCACGAGCAACATTACGCAAAATGTCATTGTTACTGAGGCCCAAATTCTAACCATTGATATTACTGCAGACAACCTTCCTCAACAGACCTCATGGAAAGTATTCAACGCAGAAAACACACTCATTGCGCAAGGCACAACCAATGATGCAACACTTTGCATAGCCAATGAATGTCACCGCGTTGAGTTCTATGATACCGGCAGCAATGGTATCTGCTGCAACAATGGAAATGGCGCTTTCAACATTTTTTTAAACGGAGTATCCGTCGCTACAGGTGGAACATTTGGCAATTACACTTTCATTGAAGTGAATTGCGCACAAGGATCAACCTGTGAGGATCCCATCATCGCTAGCTTGGATACATTAACCGTACCCGCCCCAAACACGTGGTATTCTTTTACCCCCAGCGTGAACGGACAATACCGCATCAGCACCTGCGGTTTGGCTGATTGCAACACCACCATTTGGCTGTATGATTATTGCAACATGGCCAATTTCGATGAAAGCAATGCCGCTACTTACACCTACAACGACGACTTCTGTGGAGAACAAGCAGAGATTACACCCTACCTAGAGGGAGGAATAACTTACTACGTTCGTGTTGGAGATCACAACAATGACTGCGCTACCAATGGTTATCAAATTTCATTCGCGTACATGGGGCCGGTACAAGGCTGCATGGATGAGTTGGCTTGTAACTACAGCCCATTGGCAGAGATGCCTGCAACTTGTTACTACAACGGAGATCCCAATTGTAACAATCTAGGTCCCGACCTTTCTGTTGATGGCAATTTATTGTATACCTCCATGTACCAAACCACCATCAATGGAACAGATGCTTGCTTGGTGAATGAAGGTTGTTTGCAAGGACTGGGGAATCGTGAAATTATCCGTTTCTCTACAAGAATTGACAACATCGGTAACCAAGATTATTTCATTGGTGTCCCCAATACCAACAACGAACAATTTGTTTGGGATCTTTGTCACAACCATTACCACTATGCCGGTTATGCAGAATATGAGCTTTATGATACCGCTGGTAATCTGATGCCTGAAGTGGGATTCAAAAATGGTTTCTGTGTTTTGGATTTGGGATGTGTAACTGGAATAGCCAAATTTGGATGTGGCAATATGGGTATCACTGCCGGTTGTTATGATGTGTACAATGCAGGATTGCAGTGTCAATGGGTGGATGTAACAGATGTTCCTGCTGGCACTTACCACCTTGTATTAAAAACCAACTGGGACCATGATCCAGATATGTTGGGCCATTATGAGTTGGCTTACAATAACAACTGGGCACAGGTTTGTTTTAGCTTTGAAAGAGACAGTTTGGATCAATTGATCAATTTCCAAAAATTACCCATGTCAGCATGTGGGGTTTTAACCGACTGCTTAGGACAACCCTTTGGAAATGCGCAACCCGACTGCCAGGGTAATTGCCCCGGGCAAGTTAAAAAAGGAGACATCGCCACAGATTTGATGTATGACTTAGGTGACATTTATGCCTACGGAAATGCATCAGTAGCAGAAAATTTATCTTCAACAGATTGCAATGATTTGAATGAAGATGGCGTGGTGAGCATTGCAGACGCTGCCTATTTGGATCAATGCATCCATACCCAACAAGACCAAGGAATTCTACCCGGCTTAATGGAACCTTGCGCATGGGATCCTGAGATTGTTGATGTTAGCGAAACCGCTACTTTGAGCATAGGCAACTTAAATACTACTGAAGGATACTTTGATGTGATGATCACCAATCCAGATGGCATGGTAAATGCGATGCAATTTGACATCAGCGGCGCAACCATCATGAGCGTTGAAAGTTTGTTACCCAATACAACCTGGAGCTCTCACCTTTTCTTTGAAGATGAAGGAACCAAAATTGCAGCCTTAGGACATTTGGGAACCATGATCCCCGTTAACTTCAGTGCATTCCCTGTATTGCGTGTTCATTACGCCAACATCAACAACAATGAAATTTGCATTGGCAACATCGATGAAATCATCAATGTCTTCATGCACAATATCCTCACACAAGTTGGGCCATGTGTTCCTGTGAGTGAGATGATTAACAACCCTGTCTTTACCGAGGCCAATTGCGTGAGCAGTCCCGTTGTATTTACAGACAACAGCTTTGGAAACACCAGTCGCACTTGGTATTTCCCAGGAGGAACACCGGCTGTATCAAATGCCGCAGAAGTGGCCGTGCAGTATTCCGCTTTGGGGACTTACAGCTTTGGATTGGTGATTACAGATGGAAATTACAGTGATTCCATTTGGTATGAAAATGCCGTGCAAGTTTCAGAAGCCGTAACCTATTACCAAGACAATGATGGAGACGGTGAAGGAAGCAATGTTACCATTTCAGCATGCTCATTGCCTGCGGGTTATGTCAGCAACAGCAATGACTGCGATGACAATGATAACAACATTGCCACCAGTTCTGTTGAACTTTGTAACAACTACGATGACAATTGCAACAGCGCCATAGATGAAGGATTTGATCAGGACAATGACGGATACAGCAGTTGCATGGGCGACTGTGATGACAACAGTGCCATTGCGCATCCCCAAGCCATGGAGTTGTGCAATTTGGTAGATGACAATTGCAACACCATTGTGGATGAAGGATTTGACAATGATGGCGATGGCTTTACGCTTTGCAACGGAGATTGCAATGACAGCAACGCAGGCGTGAATCCAACAACAGTAGAAACTTGCAACGGATTGGATGACAACTGTGATGGATTAGCGGATGAAGGATTAACAACACCGTGGTACAATGATATCGATGAGGATGGATACGGCGCTGGAGTAGCCGCTTATTTCTGTATCCAACCCGTAGGCATGGTCACCAACAATGCCGATTGTGATGACAGTGATCCCACCTTGAATCCTGCAGCAGTAGAGGTCTTAGACAACACGGACAATGACTGCGATGGCTTTGTGGATGAGGGAGCGGTAAACAGTGTGTATGATTTGGATCAAGTACAATTGACCATCATGCCCAATCCAGCCAGCAGTCAAGTTGTTATTTATACCAATGCACACATTGGCAATGTTCAGGTGAAAGTATTTGATCAACAAGGAAAACAAGTAGATCAATTCCAATACACAGGACAGCGCACAGAGATCAACGTATCTTCATGGGCAGACGGTGTGTACCAGCTGGTCTTCCAAACCGCCAACGGATATGGCATGAAACGATTGGTGGTGGGGAGGTGAGGAATTATCATCTACCTTCGCCACTGATGAACCCTCATGCCTTTCCCTTTGCGGGTTTAACAGATGATGAAGTAGCGGCGGCCCGGAAAAAATCTGGCGCCAATGTCTACCATTTTGAACAGGATTATACCCTGCTCAAAACCATCTTCCGATTGGTCAAAGAACCCATGATCCTCCTGCTCATGGTGGCTGCATTAATCTATTTTATCAGCGGCGCCATCAGTGATGCTTTCTTCATTCTGTTTGCCATTGTTTTTCAATCTGCCATTTCCCTTTACCAATTCAACAGAAGCAACAAAGCCCTGAGTAAACTCAAAGCTTTCACTACCCCATCCTGTCAAGTCATCAGAAACCTTCAAGTAGTTGTTATTCCAACAGAGGATTTGGTGGTGGGCGATTATCTCATCGTCGAAGAGGGCGCTAGAATTGCCGCTGATGGCATCATCGTTCAAGCCAATGATTTTTCCGTTGATGAATCCATCCTCACCGGAGAATCATTACCTGTTGTTAAAAAAGTCAACACGAACGACCAACAAATCTTTGCCGGAACGCACGTCTCAACGGGACTTGCGGTAGCCATAGTTTCTCAAGTGGGAAATCAAACACAACTCGGCAAAATTGGAAAAAGCCTCGAAAGCATTACAGAATCTCCTTCACCATTGGAGATACAAGTGAATCAATTTGTAAAATTGATGTCCATCATTGGATTGTGTGTGTTTGTCGTGGTTTGGATTTTCAATTATGTGCAAAGCCATCTTATCATGAACAGTTTGTTACAGTCCTTGACACTGGCCATGAGCATTCTACCTGAAGAAATTCCCGTGGCCTTCTCTACCTTCATGGCATTGGGAGCATGGCGCTTGATGAAGCATGGTGTAGTGGTCAAGCAAATGAAAACCGTTGAAACCTTGGGAAGTGCAACAGTCATTTGCACTGATAAAACAGGCACGCTAACGGAAAACAAAATGACCTTGGTTCAGGTGTATGTGCATGCTACCAACTCCATTCAACCCCTCTCTGAATCGCTAACAGCGGAAGCCCAAGAAGTCATTGCCGCCGCCATGTGGGCCAGTGAACCCCACGCCTATGACCCCATGGACATTGCCCTGCACAACGCTTACACCAAAAGTTGTACAAAAGACCAACGTCCTTTTTTCAAAATGATTCATGAGTATCCCTTATCTGGGCAGCCTCCCATGATGACCCACATTTACAGCAATGCAGACAACCAAAAGATCATCGCGTGCAAAGGAGCCGCAGAAGCCATCATTCAAGTTTGTGCATTGCCTGCTGAAACAAAAATGGCCATTGAGAAAGCCATTATTAAAATGGCGCAAAGTGGCTACCGCATATTGGGCGTTGCCGCATCCTCACAAACTTTCGTTGATTATCCTTTAATACAACAAGACATCAAGTTTGAATTCCTAGGACTTGTGGCTTTCTACGACCCTCCCAAAGCCAACATCTCCAAGGTGATTCAAGAATTCTACACCGCAGGGCTCGATGTCAAAATCATCACAGGTGACAATGCCATCACTACCTGTTCGATTGCCCAACAAGTTGGATTGCGAGGGCACGATCAGTCCATCAATGGCGAAACCTTGATGTCACTTTCACCAGATGAGTTGCAGTTGGCTGTTCGTCAACATTCCATCTTTACCCGCATGTTTCCTGAGGCCAAATTGAAAATCATTGAGGCGCTCAAACGCGACAATCAAATCGTAGCCATGACGGGAGATGGTGTCAACGATGGTCCAGCATTGAAAGCAGCGCACATTGGCATTGCTATGGGCATCAAAGGGTCTGAGATGGCCAAACAGGCATCCGCTATGATTTTGCTTGAAGATGATTTGTCATTGATGGTGACGGCCATTGAATCAGGTAGGAAAATTTACACCAATCTTAAAAAGGCGATACAATACATCATTTCCATTCACATCCCCATCATTCTTACAGTATTCATTCCCTTGGTTTTTCATTGGCAATACCCCAATATTTTTTCGCCCATTCATATTTTATTTTTTGAATTGATCATGGGCCCCACCTGTTCCATCCTCTTCGAGCGAGAACCGATTGAGCAGGACATCATGCTGCAGAAACCTCGGGCATTGACCAATAAATTTTTCAATTGGCGGGAATTGTCTACCAGTATTGTTCAAGGGTTGGTGATTACTTTGGGCATGATGCTGATTTATTGGGTAGGTCAATACCAGCTCTGGACCGAAGCTGAAACACGTACAACATCATTTGTCACCCTCATTGCCGCCAACATCATGCTCACTTTGATCAACCGCTCGTTTTACCATTCCTTATTCACCACAATGCGCCACAAGAATCCTTTGGTGCCTTTGATATTGGGGATTACTATGATATTGGTTGTTTTGGTATTGGTGATTCCTCCATTTCGTCACTTCTTCGACTTTACCACCATGACACCCTTCATGATTTTCACCAGCATTGGAATTGGCGTGGCATCTGTCCTGTGGTTTGAAGGGTGGAAGCTGTATCAGCGAATCAAAAAGTCATGAAAGGAGAAATCACTATATTTGGAAAGCAAGCATTGATTAAAAAAGGAATGCCTGAATTCATAGTTATAACCGAGTCATGATACAAAAGTTCAAACAATTTTTCCGACCCTACTTCATCAATTACATTGCGAGAGAAATACCACTGCGATGGATACAAAAAGATAATGACGCTGACTTGGTGCAGTGGTTCAAAGGGGAGAAATCTGTAACCCCTCCGGTAAGTAAATACTCTACACCAATTGAAAAGCGAGCCCAATTGACCAATGCCGCTGGTGCCCAACCTTTGTGGGATGGTTATAAAGGAGCAACCAACAAAACCAGAAGCTCTGATCAAGTCCGCACCCAACCTTCAATGGGCAACCTTTTCACGCATTTGGTCACGCTTAAAAAACCAGAATTTGCAGTAGAATTTGGTACCGCATTTGGCATTTCCGGCATGTACTTTTTGGCTGGAATGGAGCAAGTGCAACAAGGGCAATTGCTGACCTTTGATCCCAATGACGTATGGGCCAAATTGGCCAAAGAAAATTTGGAACAAATCAGCCCACGGTTTCAATTGACCATTGGAACTTTTGAAGAACACATAGGACAAGTGCTTCCTGCTGGAAAAAAAATAGACTTGGCATTCATAGATGCCATACATACCAGAGAGTTTGTGATGCCCCAAATGGAGATTGTATTAAAGTACAGTCAACCTGGCACCATCATCATCTTTGATGATATTAATTTTTCGCAGAACATGCGGGACTGCTGGGAAGATGTGGCAAGGGATTCAAGATTCAGCGCCAGTGTGACATGTGGGGATCGGGTTGGGGTTGTTGAGGTGAAGTGAGGAATGAGTAAAGAGTAAGAGTGTTAATGCCTGATTTAGCTTGACCGTTTTTTATCCCTTATTTTCTTTAACGAGTGACTTGATTGTTCTTTTTTTGAATGCCTGTAGCGCCCTTTAAAAGGTTTATTATCTGGCTAATATAGCATTAATTTCTATCTCTTTTGGAGTTCTGTAATTAAGACCTTTATGAGGCCTTTGATTGTTGTAAAGAGATACCGCTCGGTCAAGTTCTTTTACCAATTCATTATATGTATTTATATTTCTGTGCTTGAGATAATTATTTTTGATTACTCCATTGATTCGCTCCGCTTTTCCGTTTTCATATGCGTATTCGCACATGCTGTTTTTAAAACAATATTTGGTTGTCAAATCCAAAAAGATCTTATCATAATATTGTCCTCCACCGTCAGAATGTAGAATGATCCCTTCAGGTAAGCAATGGTTTTTATACTTCAACAATTTAATCATAGCAGTAAGAGTTGTTTGCTCCGTTGTAAGTCGACTACTCGCATTGTGTCCTAGAATAAATCTGCTGTACGCATCCGTGATAAAGGTCAAATAATAAAACCGGCCAGCCACTTCAAAGTAGGTAATATCACTAACATAAGCCTGATTGATTCCATCAACTTTCAATTCTTTGAATAGATTTTCAAAACGTATAACGCCATTGCTATATGTGGTTCTTATTCGATTTATTCTCTTTGGCTGAATCAAGCCCCAAACGCCACATAGCGCTTCAAACTTATCTCTACCAATTCCAATGGGATTCACCTTAAAATACATTGCCCGGCAGCTCAAAGTCGGATGATCATTCCTTATGTCAACCAACACCCTGTAGAGATTCTCTGCAAGCTCTTGTTGTTTTAACTGCCCATTGAGATATTGATGTAAATTTTGCTTGGTAATCCCAATCGCAGCATAAAATCGATTTAAACTCACACTCATTTGGTCTCTATTGAGCCAGAAGAAGACAATGGTTTGGATTCGAATTTTTTTTTAATATCAATTTGATATTCTTGTTCAGCTATCTCTATCATTTTATCCTGAAACTCAATGATAACTTGCTTTTGTCCAACCAATCGCTCTAACTCCGCAATTTTTGCTTGAAGTGCAAGAAGTTTTTTTGTATCGCTTTCCATTTCTACTACCAAACGTAAACCCTTTTCTTGTTTTTTTGAGTACTTGTCTATCCATTTATAAACATTATTTGCCCGGACTTGGTAAAGTTTACTTACTTCAGATACACTGGTTTGTCTCTGCTCTATTTCACGCACTTTTTGACGCTTGAATTCTTCGCTGAAAATTCTTTTTCTTCTTTCTGCAAGACTGAGCGAAAACGATTGTTTTGTTGCCATTTTTTTTGTTTTTAAAGTTTTTATTTTGCTTTAAAAACGGTCAAGTTGTTTCAGGCACTGACAGAGTAGTGAGTAAAGATTAGTGCTTTTCAGATCACGTTACTGTCTACTCGTTACTGTCTACTCGTTACTGTCTACTCGTTACTGTCT
>JBEISW010000106.1:0-7077 GCA_040375215.1 Crocinitomicaceae bacterium
CACAATTGTTTTTTATCTTCAGCTAAATCAGCGGGTGCGTCGGGAATTTTCACATCTAATCCCATTTTCAAAAATTTGCTGAATAGGTTTCCGGGATCTTGATTGATGATATTCCATTGGTAGTCGTTAACCTGATTGTTCAGTATTTCCAATTCATCGTAGCACGGTTTTTTGTCTTCTTTTGATTTTGTGCTGTCATTGATGCAAGCTTCGATTGGAGCGCGCATTCTGATTTTATCATTGATAAACTTGATGAAATCGAAGAACTTTTTATTGGTCTCAGATTGAATGACCTTGATTTTGGTGGGGTCTGCGTCTGGTGTTGACCAGAATTCAATGTTTTCCTCCACTACCATAAATTCAAAATAGCGTGGTCCAGGAAACACCATGGCATATTTTCCACATTCTTCAAAAGGCTTGCCTTCAAATTGATAATTGCCTTTGCTGTCCACCCGTGCGGTGTCATTATAATACAATTGCTTGCCATAATAATGAGCCAAATAAACGGAAGTGTCTTTCAAACCTTCTACGTGACCTTTGATGGTGTAAGGTGATTTTGATTTCTGTGCTGTAGAAGCCAAAGACCCCAAAACCAGCAACAGTGACCAAATGAATTTCATTTTTTTCATGGTGATAAAATTATCTTCTAGATCTTAATTCAATTATTTCTTAACTTTTTTTTATCAATCATTGTGCCGCAATGAGAGGCCTATGTTTCTTGCAATCTCAGGACCCTCATAAATGAAACCTGTATACACCTGAACCAGTGATGCCCCAGCCTCCAATGATGCAACCGCATCTTGACCATTAAAAATGCCGCCAACACCGATGATGGTGAGAGAGGGGTTTTTGGCTTTGATAGCCCGAATGATATTCAACGATTTCTGCTTCACAGGTTTTCCACTTACACCGCCTGCGCCAATGGACTCAATGTGCGTTTTGGAATAAGACAAACCATTGCGGTCAATGGTTGTATTGGTTGCTATGATTCCCGCAATTTGGGATTGTGTAACAACATCAATGATGTCATTCAAAGCCTCTTCTGTAAGGTCGGGTGCGATTTTTAAAAAGATAGGTGTTGCCGAATTTTTTTGAAGATCATGGTTTTGCAATCCCATCAACAATTGCAACAAGGGTTCTTTTTCTTGCAACTCTCTTAATCCAGGCGTATTTGGAGAAGATACATTGACCACAAAATAGTCCACCAAACCGTGAAGCTTTTCAAAGCAAACCAAATAGTCTTTGTTGGCTTCTTCATTAGGTGTCCATTTGTTTTTTCCAATGTTGCCTCCAATGACAATGTCTGTTGGTTTTTTCTCTAATCTCTTCACCAACGCATCAACCCCTTCATTGTTGAATCCCATTCTATTGATAAGTGCATTATTCTTGGGCAATCTGAATAGTCTTGGTTTGTCATTGCCTGGCTGTGGCAAAGGTGTAACAGTTCCCACTTCGATATGCCCAAAACCCAATAATGCCAACTCATGCATCCACTTGCCATTTTTATCAAAACCGGCAGCCAATCCAACCGCATTTGGAAATTGAATTCCAGCTACGTTTATTGGATTTAAAGCGGAATGGTTTCTTCTTTTGTAGTATGCCTTGACACCGGGGATTTTGCAATACAATGCAAACAAATCCATGGCCAAGTAGTGGGCCTTTTCAGGATCCAATAAAAAGAAAAGAGGTTTGATGAACCGTTGATACATCTTTATCGAACTAATTTTTTGTACTTGATGCGGGTTGGACCTACATCTCCTTTTCTCATTTTTTTATTCTCTTCGTATTCAGAGAAGGATCCTTCAAAGAAATAAACTTCTGAGTTTCCTTCAAAAGCCAAGATGTGTGTGCAAATGCGATCCAAGAACCAACGGTCATGGGAAATAACCACTGCGCATCCTGCAAAACTTTCAATGCCTTCCTCTAACGCGCGAAGGGTATTGACATCAATGTCGTTGGTAGGCTCATCGAGCAACAAGACGTTGGCTTCAGTTTTCAAAGTCATGGCCAAATGCAATCGGTTTCTTTCACCACCAGAAAGTACGCCGCATTTTTTTTGCTGGTCAGAACCCGCAAAATTAAACTTGCTGCAGTACGCTCTGGAGTTGATGGTACTTCCTCCTATTTGAATGACTTCATTGCCTCCGGAGATGACTTCATAGACTGATTTTTCAGCGTCAATTTCTTTGTGGCGTTGATCGACGTATCCAATCTGAACGGTATCTCCAATTTTAATTTGCCCAGTATCCGTTTGCTCTTCTTCCATGATTAGACGGAAGAGGGTGGTTTTACCGGCTCCGTTTGGTCCGATAACACCAACAATGCCCGCAGGTGGTAATTTGAAATTGAGGTCTTCAAAAAGAATGCGGTCTTCAAATCCTTTGGTAACTCCAGTAAACTCAATCACCTCATTTCCCAAACGAGGTCCATTGGGAATTGGGATTTCCAACTTGGCTTCTTTTTCTGATTCACCGGCAGACATCATTTTGTCATAGTTCTGCAAACGGGCCTTGTTCTTGGCATGTCGTCCTTTTGGATTCATGCGAACCCATTCCAACTCACGCTCCAATACTTTGCGGCGCTTGCTTTCTTGCTTTTCTTCTTGGGCCAATCGTTTGGTTTTCTGATCCAACCATCCCGTATAATTGCCTTCCCAAGGAATGCCTTCGCCTCTGTCCAATTCAAGGATCCATCCGGCGACATTGTCCAAGAAGTAACGGTCGTGGGTTACAGCGAGCACAGTGCCAGGGTATTGTTGCAAATGTTGTTCTAACCAAAGAACGGATTCTGCGTCCAAGTGGTTGGTAGGTTCATCCAATAGCAATACATCGGGCTGTTGTAATAAAAGTCTACACAAAGCAACGCGTCTTCTTTCTCCTCCGGATAGCTTTTCAATTTTAGCGTCCTCAGGAGGACATCTCAATGCATCCATAGCAATGGCCAATTTGGTATCCAAATCCCAACCACCAAGGGCTTCAATTTTATCTTGCACAGCAGCTTGACGGTTGAGCAATGAATCCATTTTATCAGGATCATTCAAAATTTCTTCATCCATGAAGAGCGCATTGATTTCTTCATATTCTTTCAAAGCATCGGTAATGGGTTTCACCCCTTCCTCTACAATTTCGCGAACCGTTTTTTGTTCGTCCAATTGTGGCTCCTGCGGGAGATAACCTACCGAATAACCAGGCGACCAAACAACGTCTCCTTGGAAGCTTGAGTCCAAGCCAGCAATGATTTTCATTACCGTGGATTTACCTGCACCGTTCAAACCGATGATGCCAATTTTAGCTCCGTAATAGAAGCTCAAATAAATGTCTTTGATGATGTGTTTTCCTTGTGGGGTGTATTTGTTTACACCTACCATGGAAAAGATAATTTTTTTGTCCATTGGTCTTGTTTCTTTAATGCATGGCAAATATACGTTTTGTAAGCCCTATCTTTGCCACATGAGTTATACAGTTGCGATCATCGGCCGACCCAATGTAGGGAAGTCAACCTTGTTCAATCGTTTGACAGAAACCTCTGAAGCGATTGTTGACCCGACATCTGGTGTGACGCGTGACAGAAAATATGGCACAGCGAGTTGGAGAAACAAAGAATTTATCATCATTGATACCGGAGGAATGGTTTCCGACGCGGAAGATGAGTTTGAGAAAGATATCAATGAACAGGTAAGATTTGCTGTTGCTGAGGCCGATAGCGTTTTGTTTATGGTGGATGTACGAGATGGCCTGTCTGAGTGGGATGAGGCTGTTGGTCACATGCTGCGCAGAATTGATAAACCTGTTTTTGTGGTTTGCAATAAAGTAGATACTTCTGATAAAGAAGTGTTGACCCATGAGTTTTGGTCTTTGGGAATGACGGATAAATTGTATCCTTTGAGTGCCAATAATGGATACGGAACAGGAGATTTATTGGATGATTTGGCTGAATTGATTCCAGTGGAGCCAGAGCAAGAGCCTTCTGATTTACCCCGAATTGCCATAGTAGGTAAGCCCAATGTCGGAAAGTCTACGCTCATCAATACCTTGATGGGACAAAACAGATCCATCGTTTCTGATGTTGCAGGTACTACAAGAGATTCCGTGGATACCTATTTCAATGCCTTTGACAAAGAAATGATTTTGGTGGATACAGCGGGTCTGAGAAGAAGAAAACAAATAGACAATGACATTGAGTATTATTCATCAGTAAGAACCTTGAAGGCTATCCGAAGTGCTGATGTTTGTATTTTACTCATTGATGCTCAGGAAGGTGTTACAGCTCAGGATTTGGCTATTTTTCATGAAATAGATGAGGCCAATAAAGGTGTTGTTATTTGTGTCAATAAATGGGACTTGGTAGAAAAGGATCACAAGAGTGTACAGGTGATGACAGAGGAAATCAAGAAGAAGATTTCGCCATTCACTGATGTTCCTATTTTCTTTACATCCAATGTCACCAAGCAACGATTGCTCAAAGCTTTGGAAATGGCTTTGGAAGTATTTGAAAACAGATTCCAAAGGGTGTCAACTTCCAAATTGAATGATATCATGCTTCCTTTGATCCAAGCTTATCCTCCTCCGATTTACAAAGGGAAGGAAGTGAAGATCAAGTTTGTTACGCAATTGCCTACCAAGTCCCCTGCCATTGCTTTCTTTTGCAATTCACCTCAGAATATTAAGTTGCCTTATCAGCGATTCCTGGAGAATAAGATTCGAGAGCATTTCAACTTTACTGGGGTTCCGATTCGATTGTATTTCCGTCAAAAGTAAAATACCTTTTTTGTGGTATTGTCAATCCATTGTGTTTGGTTGACATTCGTACAATGGAGGAGGCTGTATTATCTAAGGCTCATTTGGGAAAGCGAGGTGTTATTACCAAAGTAAAGTCGGGTTTTTTGGCTGCAAAGATGGCCGATCTCGGGTTGTTTGCAGGCAATGAGATTGAGGTAATTTTCAAAGCTCCATTTGGTGATCCTTTGGCGGTTTCTGTTGGTGGTACTGTGGTATCTTTGCGTTTGGAAGAGGCAGAGTGGATAACCATTACATCATGAATCCAAAGAAAATTGAACGCATTGCCATAGTAGGCAATCCAAATACTGGAAAGTCTACCATATTTAATTGGCTCACGGGGCTCAATCAACATGTAGGTAATTTTCCTGGTGTTACCGTTGATCGGAAATCGGGTAAATACAGTTTTAAGGATCAGTCTTTTGAAGTAATTGATTTGCCAGGTACTTATTCTATTTTTCCGAGGTCTGAAGAGGAAAGAATTGTTCGGGATTTGCTACTTAGTCCAACGGATAATGATTATCCAGATTTGGTGATTTATGTGGCGGATCGAACACAGTGGGAAAGAAATCTCCTACTGTTTACACAGCTTTACGATTTGGGAATTCCCTTGTTACTCGTTAAAACCATGTCGGACATGGATGGTCTTTGGAATTCTTCACAGCATCCGATTTGGCAAGAACGTCACATACCTGTTGTGGATGTGAATGGAAGAACCGGTCAAGGAATAGAGCAGTTGAAGGAAGCCATTTTCAATTTTCAAAATGCGGTAGATTTGAGGAAACCCATCGTTGAAGGTGACTTACGCAATATTCAGAACGACCTTGAGGGTCAGGTAGAGAATACCCAGAAGATGTATGCTTGGATCAAAGAAAATTTCCCATTAAAAGGTGCCAAGGCCAAAGAGAAGTTGTTTCATAAGTCAAAGTGGGATTCATTGCTTATTCATCCTGTTTGGGGGTATTTGATTTTTGCTTTGGTTTTGTTTGTTATTTTTCAATTCATTTTCCGTTTTGCTTCGGCTCCCATGGATGCCATTGATGGATGGTTTGTTCAGCTTAGCGGAGTTGTCAAAGAAAGTTTGCCATCAGGGATTTTTATTGATTTGATTTCGGAAGGATTAATTCCCGGTATTGGCGGGGTAGTGACCTTTGTTCCTCAGATTGCTTTTTTGTTTTTCTTTTTGTCTATCCTAGAGGAGACGGGTTATATGTCTCGAGTTGTCTTTATTATGGATAAATTGGTTAGACCTTTTGGATTAAATGGCAAATCAGTTGTGCCTCTGATGTCCAGTGTGGCTTGCGCTATACCTGGTATCATGTCGGCGCGCACCATTTCCAATGGGCGAGATCGTTTGATTACGATATTGGTAGCTCCTTTGATGAGTTGCAGTGCGCGTATACCCGTTTACACTTTGTTGATTTCATTGGTGATTCCAGAAGGAAATATTTTGGGATGGATTGATTTTAAGGGATTGGTATTGTTTGCATTGTATGCCTTGGGGCTGATTTCAGCACTTTTAATGAGTGTCGTATTTAAATGGATTCTTAAGTCTAAGCAAGAAGGTTTTATGGTAATGGAAATGCCATCATTAAAACCACCTTTGATGCGTCAGGTGGGCATCACCGTTGTGGAAAAGGTCAAGGTTTTTATTGTCGATGCAGGAAAAGTTATCATAGCGCTGAGCATTGTGTTATGGGCCATGGCATCTTTTGGACCAACGGAGCGGTTAGAAATTGCAAGGCAGAATATTCTACAGAGGGCGCAAACGGAATCTTTGAATGCGGAGGAAACTTCGAGTTTGCTCGCTACAGCCAAACTTGAAAACTCTTATATCGGAATTTTGGGTCGTGCAATAGAACCTGTTATTGCACCGCTGGGTTATGATTGGAAAATGGGAATAGCGATCATTACGTCGTTTGCGGCTCGTGAAGTTTTTGTAGGTTCAATGGCGACGATTTATAGTGTTGGTCAGGATTTTGAAGACAACAGTCGATTGTTGGATCGGATGAGAAATGATTACAATGAGCAATTGCAAAGACCGACCTATAATGTAGCAAGTGGATTGTCATTGATGGTTTTTTACGTCTTTGCCATGCAATGCTTGGCCACCTTTGCAGTGGTTCAAAGAGAGACTACATCCTGGAAGTGGCCAATAATTCAAGTAATATACATGGGATTACTTGCATACCTAACTGCACTCATTACTTATAATATCTTCTCCTGATGCAGTCCGTTCTTACCATATTGACTGTTGCTGGGGCCCTTTTGTATTTGATCCAAAAGTTTTATGGAATGTGGA
>JBEISW010000136.1:0-6269 GCA_040375215.1 Crocinitomicaceae bacterium
AAGGCCAAGTACCCAGATGCCGTTTTATTGTTCAGGGTGGGCGACTTTTATGAGACCTTTGGCGAGGACGCTGTTAGGGCTGCACAAGTTTTGGGCATTGTTTTAACCAAGAGAAAAAATGGTGCTGCCGCTTATGTTGATTTGGCTGGGTTCCCTCACCATTCATTGGATGCTTATTTACCCAAGTTGGTTAAAGCTGGCCACCGTGTGGCAATCTGTGATCAGTTGGAAGATCCCAAAATGGTCAAAGGCATTGTCAAACGCGGTGTTACAGAATTGGTAACCCCAGGTGTTTCCTACAATGAAAAAACCATCGATGTCAAAGACCATCACTTCCTTGCTGCTATTCATGAAGGGAAAAAAGATTGGGGCATCGCCTTTGTTGATGTGTCTACCGGTTTGTTTGAAGTGGCCCAAGGGTCATTGGATTTTATACATAAATTATTGAGCGTCTATCAGCCCAAAGAGGTGCTGTACCAAAAGCACAAAGACCTTTGGTTCAAATCCAATTTTGGTGAAGGCATTGCAGTTTTCAGAATGGATGATTGGGCCTTTACCACTGATTTTGGTCGCGATCAATTGAATAAGCATTTTGGAACCCAAAGCCTAAAAGGTTTTGGAGTAGAGGATTTGGAAGTGGCCATTGGCGCAGCTGGCGCCATTTTTCAATATCTTTCCGATACCCAGCACGACAAGCTTGCGCACATTCAAAAAATTGCGCCACTGGATCAAGGGCAATTGGTAGGATTGGATGCTTTTACGGTTCGAAATCTAGAATTGTTGTTTACGCCTTACCAAGGCGGCACTCCACTTGTTGACATATTAGACAACACCAAAAATCCCATGGGTTCTCGTTTGATTCGCCGTTGGATGAGAACACCCTTGCGCAATTTGTCCGCCATTGAAGAACGTTTGCAAGCGGTGGAACAATGGTTAACAGATCGAGATGAATTGGAAGGGTTTCGGGATGAGCTTCAAGAAGTAGGCGATTGGGAAAGAATGGCTGCACGCATCGCTGTGCAAAAAATAACACCCCGTGAGTTGGTTCAGATGTGCCGCTCTTTGGATAGGGTTTTGTCATGGAAGAGCAAAGGTGGAAGCATTGCACAATTGGGAAATTCCTTGGATGATTTGAGTGCTTTTTATCAATTGCTCAAAAGGCAATTGCATGAAGATGCTCCGCATGCCATTGGTAAAGGATACACCGTGGCTTTTGGTGTAGATGAGGATTTGGATGAACTCAGGGGATTGCAAACTTCAGGAAAGGACAAACTCAAGGAGATTGAAGAGCGAGAAACTGAGCGCACTGGAATTTCATCCCTCAAGATTTCTTTCAATAATGTATTTGGTTATTATTTAGAGGTGCGCAATACGCACAAGGACAAAGTGCCGCAAGATTGGATAAGAAAGCAGACACTCACTCAAGCAGAGCGATACATTACCCAAGAGTTGAAAGAGTATGAGACAAAAATTTTGGGAGCTGAGGAAAAGATATTGGCCATTGAGCAAAGAATTTTTCAGCAATTGTTGCAAGATGCAATGCCTTACTTGTCGGCAATACAACACAATGCATTAAAAATTGCCCAGGCCGATGTGCTGACTTGCTTTGCTTTTAATGCACTCAAGTACAAATACAACAAGCCCTCCGTGGAGGATAGTGATGTGTTGGAAATCGTTGAAGGTCGACATCCGGTGATTGAGCGATTGTTGCCAACGGGACAATCTTACATTGCCAACGATTTGACTTTAAATGCAACAGAGCGACAGATCATGATGATTACGGGTCCCAATATGAGTGGTAAGTCAGCTTTGTTGAGACAAACAGCATTGATTGTATTGATGGCACAAATGGGATCCTACGTTCCTGCCCAATCAGCTAAAATTGGAATTGTAGACAAAGTATTTACCCGTGTCGGAGCCAGTGATAATCTTTCCAGTGGCGAGTCAACTTTTATGGTTGAAATGAATGAGACGGCCAGTATTTTGAATCAAATGACGGGAAGAAGTTTGATCTTGATGGATGAGATTGGTCGCGGAACAAGTACCTACGATGGAATCAGCATTGCATGGGCCATTGCAGAGTATCTCCATGAGCATCCGCAACACCATCCCAAAACTTTGTTTGCTACGCATTACCATGAGTTGAATGAAATGACCCACCGCTTTGCGCGCATCAAGAATTTCAATGTGGCAGTGAAGGAAACAAAAGGTCAGATTGTTTTTTTGAGAAAATTAGTAGCAGGAGGAAGCAATCACAGCTTTGGTATACATGTGGCACAGTTAGCAGGAATGCCAACTGCTGTAACCAACAAAGCCACTGCCTTGCTCAAAGAATTGGAAGCCCAAAGAGGCGACCATTCACAGACAGCTCAGACGCTATCCAACCAAACCCAACTGGCCATCTTTGAAATGGAAGATCCTAGATGGAACAAAGTAAAACAGCAAGTTTCTCAATTGGATGTGAATCAAATGACACCGTTGGAAGCACTAAATTTTATTGCTGAATTGAAAAAGGAAGCGCTGAAAAACTAAGATTTGAACGTGTTTTTTATAGGTTCAGGTGAAGGTTCAGATTTGTCTTCAATAACAACAGGTGTTTCTTTTGATTTCTCCTCCTTCATTTGATGCATGGTGCGCAATGCCTTGCGAATACTGGCGTTCAAATCAAAACCAGCGAGCAAAATAATGCAGTTGAGGTTCATCCAGATCAACAGAACCATCAAAGTTCCCAGAGAACCATAGAGCTTATTGAATTGCGAAAAGTTGTTGATAAAGTAGGCAAACGCCAATGAAGTGATGATGAAAAGAGAGGTGGCCAAAATGGCTCCAGAATTCCAAAAACGCCAACTGCGTCTTCTGCGCACTCCCATGCCCACATTATACAATGTTGTATTCACAGAATAAACCAAGATGAGTGTGATGATCCATCTGGCAATGTCTAACATGAAAACAATGGCCTTGTCTGCCAATACATCCTTGTCGCCTATGATGCCAATAATCGTCTCACTGAAAACGATCAATGTGATAGCAGAGGCCAAGAGTAATCCTAAAATGAAAATTAACATTATGCTCAATACGCGTCTCAAAATGGGGTGGGTGTTATCCTCAAAATGATAGCTCTCGTTGAAACCCAATAGGATGGCGTTAATGCTATTGGAGGCATAGTAGATCACCAAAATAAATCCTATGGATATCAAAGAGCTGTATTTCTTGTTGATCAAATCGTTCAGGGTATCTTCCACCAATGAGAATGTATCGCCTGGAAAAAATTGATGAATATTGTCCATCAATTCTTTTTGGAAGTTGGGAATAGGGATATAAGGAATCAGTGAAAGCAAAAGGATGATAGCTGGGAAGAAGGCCAAGAATAAGCGAAAAGAAATGGCTGCTGCACGTGTTGTGATGCTTCCTTTTGTCACAGACTCAATGAAAAAACGTCCCACCAAGAGCAACGATAAACCCTCGACACCGGGCCATACCACGCCATCTAAACTACGCTCAAGTGCTTTTCTTACTCGGAGTGTGTAGCGCTCTTTCTTTTCTGATTGCATCTTAAAAAGACTTTAAACTAAAATCCAAAGAATGAATTTGGTGCGTCAATGCACCCATGGAGATAAAATCAACCCCCGCTTCAGCATAGGCTACTACGTTGTCTTCCGTGATGCCGCCTGATGCTTCTGTGAGTAAACGTCTATCAATCCATTGCACAGCCTCCTTGATTTTTTCAGGTGTGAAATTGTCCAATAATATCCTAAACGCTGCGCCACTTTCAACAATGGTCTTTACATCCTCCATGTTTCGGGCTTCAATTTCAATGGGGATATCAAGTTGGTTTTTATGACAATATTTCACGGTGTTGGCAATGGCTTCTTTCATCCCACCGGCAAAATCAACATGATTGTCTTTGATGAGAATCATGTCGTACAGACCAAAGCGGTGGTTTTCTCCACCACCAATGGCTACTGCCCATTTTTCGAAAACACGGAAATTAGGAGTTGTTTTTCTGGTGTCCAACAAACGACAATGGGTATGTGCTATTTTGGATTGTATACGATGCGTATGTGTGGCGATGCCACTCATGCGCTGCATGATGTTCAATAATAAACGTTCAGCTATGGTGATGTCTTGAGTTTTTCCTTCAATTGTAAAGGCTATATCGCCCGGATTTACCCAAGTGCCATCCTCGATGAATACGGTAACTTTTAAATTGGGATTCACGTGAAAAGCAACACATACTGCAGCTTGAACGCCTGCAAGTATTCCTGATTCTTTGATCATTAACCGTGCTCTCCCAATGTGATCGTGCGGTATGGTGGCCAATGAGGTATGATCTCCTGAGCCAATATCCTCCTTGAGCGCTGATAAAATACTTTGATCAATTTTTTCAATATCCATGTCCAACATGTTGCAAAGGTCATAAACATCCCCTTTCGCAGCAATGTTTGGATGGGGTTTATTTTTTTATCTCCGATAATACCAAGAGATGGGATAAAATTGTTCGCCAATACAAACGGCGATGGGAAAACTATTCTCTGGTAATATCCAAGCATCACCAATTCTATGGATGGGTAGCGACTGTCCTATGGCATTGAAAACTTGAATGGAATGGTCTGTTTTTCCATAAAGATATGGGGGGTCAAAGACCCAGTGCAGTTGTTGGTTATTGATTTCAATTTGACTGGTTTGGCTCTGCACGTTCAACGTGTCCAGATAGGAACAACCCCATCGATCAATAACTTGATAAGGATAAGTTCCTGCCTCTGTTAATACAATTTGTCCGTTTTGCCAATCAAGCCCTGTTGTTGTAAAGGGCCCTTCACCTCCGACGATTTGCAAGTCACATTGCCATGTTGGGGCGGTCTCTTGAATATTGGTCGCAATGTTCGGTATCGTGGGTTGATGGATGGTTATTAATGTGTCTTTCAAACATCCTTGTTCATTTTGCCAAGTTGTTGTATAAGTCAATCCTGTTTCTAATATTTGAGAAATCAATGTCAACGAACTGTCCAAATTGAATGCAGGCCAATTGATCACCTCTCCTGGGCATTGCCATAAGGTATCCCAGGCGTTCCAAAGCCAATTTTCCAAATGGTTTATGGTAATGGCGGTATCTTTTGGACATCCAAGAACTTCAAAAGATATAAGGTATTCTCCTGCGGGTAAGTTTTGAGCTTGATACAATTCTAGGTTGGATTCGTCATTCCAAACGATAATGCTTCCCATACTGTCTAACGCACAAATGTTATCTGTGACTGTGGTGCTGATATTTTCAAAGGGCGAGTGAATGACCAGTGAAAAATTACGCGATTGTCCATACTCTGCGGTCAAGTTGAAATGATACGTTCCCGGCTGTGTGATGATTTTGACGCTGTCTGTTGTCCCATCCCACCAGGTGGCTTGCAACAATGGATTGGTTTCAATCCAAACTGTATCTTGAGAAGCACAAATCATGGTGTCACTTGACCACCACCATTCTGGATTTTGCAATTCATGAAGTACGTGCAATTGATTGGCTGCTAAATTGTAATATTTGTCAATGGCTCCAGATGGCCATCTCAAAATAATACTGTCAACGATGTTGTTGAATCCAATGCCAATGATTTTGTTTTGTGAATTTTGAGCCAAGTAGTTTTCACCCGCTTGGGTATAGCCGTAGTGTCTTCTGTTATTGGTCCAGATATCATAATGGGTTCCAATTCCATTGCGATTGCTGAGGTGTCCTTCCAATCTAAACTTGAAATAATTTCCTTGTGTGTTGGTATTGTTTTGAAACAATTGAAAATTATATCCTTGTCTTGTGGATATACCCACATCGCCTTTTCCATCATTGTTCAAGTCCCCAACGGCCGCTGTGAATCCATTGGTGGGAAAATGCGCTGATCCATTGTTTAAAGCAAAAAAACCTTCGTTCAGGTTGAGAAAAAGATAGTTGCCGTTGGTGTCTGTGATGATGTCTGTAGAATTTTTAGTCACTAAGAGGTCATCATATCCATTGTTTTCAGCATCAATCCAAGTAGCACTCCAACACCATTCTAATACATTGGTTCCTGATTGATCAATGATGTTTTGAAAATGTTGATTTTCTGTTTGTTGCATGAAGTGATTTCCGAAAAATCTATTGGTCACATACAAATCTAGATCACCATCACGGTCAAAGTCATTCCATGAATTACTCATGGCGTCTGCTTGTATATCTAAACCCAAGGTCGTGTCATTTTCTGAAAAGGAAGATGTTCCGTTATTCCAATAGAATTCATTCCCCTCATAAA
>JBEISW010000223.1:0-3948 GCA_040375215.1 Crocinitomicaceae bacterium
ACAAAACGATCTGGATTCTCTTTTAAGATCGGTTCTTCTGTTGAAGCCGAAACGCCGTTGTTTATGACAGATCCTTCGAATAAATTGTGCTCCATTGTTGTTTTATATTGGTTATGTGATGCTTAGCGCGAGAAGACTTCTCCACGTAAGCGTTTTCAAATGTGTAACTTTTTTGATTCAAAACCTATCCAAAACAACTAACAAGAAGCGCAACTTTTTAACACCCCTTGGTTATAACTTTATCCCGTTAACAAGTAGGTGCTTTTTGTTCAAAACATCTCCGAAATATATTTTGCGCATATCGTTTTTGAAAATACGCGCGTGTTCTTTTTCTTATCTTTTTTTTTCAATCAATTCCTTACTGAATGGTTTATTTTTGCCTTCGCCGTGTTCAACAGACCACGGCATAAAGTTATGATTAAAGCCATTCAAGGAGTACTCAAGAAATTTGTCGGAGACAAAGCGCAGAACGATTTAAAAACCATCCAACCCATTGTTGATACCATACTCCAAGAGGAGCAGAAAATGGCCCATCTTAGTTTGGATGAACTTCGTGGCATTAGTCAACAACTCAGAAAAGACATTGCAGAAAAATTAGCGCCTAATCAAGTCAAAATAGATTCGCTCAAGGAAAAAGCTGAACAGCTGTCTATGGAGGAATTGGAACAAAAAGAATTGATATACAATGATGTTGACGTCCTTGAACGAGAGAACCTCAATCTGCTTCAATTGCATTTGGATGAAATCCTTCCCAAAGCTTTTGCATTGGTCAAAGAGACCGCAAAAAGATTCAGTTCTCAAGAGTCTATGGAAGTAACCGCCACTGAATTTGACAGAACCCTAGCCGCACTTGGAAAGGACTTTGTCACAGTTCAAGGCGACAAGGCCATTTGGAAAAATTCATGGAATGCAGCCGGAACGCCCGTCAAATGGAACATGGTTCATTACAACGTGCAGCTAATCGGGGGTATCGCATTGCACCGAGGAAAAGTAGCTGAAATGGCAACAGGAGAAGGGAAAACTTTGGTGGCCACCTCGCCTGTTTTCCTCAATGCTCTTGCGGGTAGAGGTGTGCACTTGGTTACCGTCAATGATTACTTGGCCAAGCGTGACTCGGAATGGATGGGACCTTTGTACATGTTTCATGGTCTGTCCGTGGATTGTATTGATAGACATCAACCCAATACATCAGCGAGAAGAAATGCCTACTTGGCTGATATCACATTTGGAACCAACAATGAGTTCGGTTTTGACTATTTGCGCGACAACATGGCCACAGACAGTGATCAGTTGGTTCAACGCAAACACCATTTTGCCATCGTCGATGAGGTTGATTCTGTTTTGATTGATGAAGCAAGAACGCCTCTGATCATTTCAGGTCCTACGCCCAAAGGAGACCAGCAGGAATTTGACAATCTAAAACCCAAAGTGCAATTGTTGATCAATACGCAAAAAGGCGTAATCAATGAGTTCCTCACTTTGGCCAAGAAAAAACTACAACCTGAAACAGGCTCTCCAGCTAAGGATGAGGCTGTAGAAGGTGGATTAGCCCTGTACCGCTCCTACCGCGGTTTGCCCAAGAATAAAGCATTGATTAAATTTTTAAGTGAAGATGGGATCAAGGCGCAATTGCTCAAAACAGAATCGACCTACTTACAGGACAATCAACGCGAAATGCCCACCGTGGATGCGGAATTGTATTTTGTAATCGAAGAGAAAAACAACCAAATCGAATTAACGGAAAAGGGAATTGCATTGCTCTCCAAAAACATGGAGGACGATAAATTCTTTGTACTACCCGACTTGGGTCATGAACTGGCAGTAATTGAGCAGACTGCGGTCAGCGCTGAAGAGAAAGTTCAACGCATTGAAGCTTTGCAAAGAGATTATGCTGTGAAGAGCGATCGCATTCACACCATCAATCAGTTGCTTAAAGCTTATGCTTTGTTTGAGAAAGACGTGGACTATGTTGTCATGGAAAACAAAGTAAAGATTGTAGATGAGCAGACTGGTCGTATCATGGATGGCCGCAGGTACTCTGATGGCTTGCACCAAGCCATTGAAGCCAAAGAAAACGTTCGTGTTGAAGCAGCTACCCAAACCTACGCTACTGTTACTTTGCAAAACTACTTCCGCATGTACAACAAGTTGGCGGGTATGACAGGAACTGCAGAAACTGAGGCCGGTGAATTCTGGAGCATCTACAAATTGGATGTGATGGTGATTCCGACGCATCGTGCCATAAGCAGAAAAGACGAAAACGATAAAGTTTATAAAACAAAGCGCGAAAAGTACAACGCCGTAATTGATGAGGTTGCCTCATTGCAGGCGGAGGGTCGTCCAATATTGGTTGGTACCACTACAGTTGAAGTTTCTGAATTGCTTTCGCGCATGTTGCGCCAGCGCGGCATTGAGCATCAGGTATTGAATGCCAAATTGCACCAAAAAGAGGCTGACATTGTAGCCCTTGCCGGACAAGCGGGTACAGTAACCATTGCCACAAACATGGCAGGTCGCGGTACGGATATCAAATTGGGAGAGGGTGCAAAAGACAAAGGTTTGGCCATCATCGGAACGGAACGCCATGATTCAAGACGCGTAGATAGACAGTTGAGAGGGCGTTCGGGTCGTCAAGGTGATCCCGGAACCTCACAGTTCTACGTTTCTTTGGAAGATGATTTGATGCGTCTTTTTGGCTCTGATCGTATTGCTAAAATGATGGACCGTTTGGGATTGGAAGAAGGTGAAGTCATTCAACATTCCATGATTACTTCATCCATTGAGCGTGCTCAGAAGAAAGTGGAAGAAAACCACTTTGGCGTTAGAAAACGCCTGTTGGAGTTTGATGATGTGATGAATGCGCAGCGTGAGGTGATTTACAAACGCAGAAAACATGCGCTTTACGGCGAAAGATTGCAATTGGACATAGACAACATGATCTACGACATGGCTGCTTCTGTGGCGGAGATGTACCATGTTGCCAAACAATATGAAGGGTTTAAGTTTGAGATTCTTCGCCTATTTGGAATTGATACACAAATTGATGAAAGCACATTCATTCAAGGGAAGATAGACGATCTTATTCACAAGTTGTACAGCGAAGTTGTATCTGGATACAACCATCGTGCAAATGCCCTCAAGTTGCAGGCATTGCCAGTCATCAAAAATGTTTTTCAGAATAACCAAGGGTATCAAAATATCGGGATCCCCATTACAGATGGACGCAAGCAGCTTCAATTGGGTGTCAATATGCAGCGTGCTATTGAGACTGAAGGGAAAGAGATTGTGGACAGCATGGAGAAATCCATCACCTTGGCCATTATTGATTTGTATTGGAAGGAACATTTGCGTGACATGGATGATTTGAGACACAACGTTCAATTTGCTTCGCATGAACAAAAAGATCCATTGTTGATTTACAAATTGGAGAGCTATGAATTATTCAAAAATGTTGTTGCCAAAATCAACAGCGAGATCATCCAGTTCTTGTTTACTTGCCGAATCGCAGAAGGAAATCCAACTGCTGCGCCCAAACAAGTTGCACAAAGCCCCAAGGTTTCCACTTCCAAAGCGGATATTCAAAACCTCAATGAGCGCAACCAACAGCAACAACAAGCAGTACAAGAAAGTGCTCCTGTGAAAGCTGAGCCTGTTAAGGCGGATCCACGCATTGGCAGAAATGATCCTTGTCCTTGTGGATCGGGTAAGAAATACAAATCTTGTCACGGATAAGTGAACAAGTTAAATTATTCAATCAATAAAAAATGCCATCCAATTGATGGCCTTTTTGCTGTCCCTTGAAATGAGATTAATCAACAACCAAACTCTTATTGAAGCTAATAAATCCTTTATTCACCACCAATTGTTAAACACCTTTATTCAAATTTAAAACAATAAAATTTGTTTTTCCGTTTTAAATATTTTATTTCAAAATCACTCTAACCATTG
>JBEISW010000298.1:0-2829 GCA_040375215.1 Crocinitomicaceae bacterium
GGGCTACGCTATAGGTGCGTGCTTAGATTCAACTGTTTATCACGTTGGAGGCGGAACCCTTGACCGCCAAAATCCCAAAAAAACGTTTTTAAATTTCCGAAACAACTTGTATTTAATTACAAAGAACTATCGACATTCTAATCTACTCAGAAAGATCCTTAAGCGATTATTAATGGACGGTTTGGCGGGGATTCGATTTTTGTCTGAAGGCAAGTTCAATCACCTTTGGGCAATAGTTCGTGCGCACTTTGCTTTTTATGGTATGCTAGGGAATATGCTAAACAAGAGAGCGCTGGAAACAGCACATATCAAGAACATCAACAACAAAGGGCTTTATAAAGACAGCATTGTATATGCATTTTTTATAGGAGGAAAAACAGAATGGAATGCGCTAAGAAAAGATAGGTTTGTGTAAAAAAACACATGAGCCAACTTTTTAGGCAAAACCCTTTTCTTCGTATTGCATTGTTTTTTGGAATTGGCGTTTATCTCTTGAACGATACTTTATTATTTAAGGTCCAATTGCTAGGATGCATGATTGGATTGATTCTCACAAGATTGGTAAAAACAAAAATTTTCATTTCAGCATTCTTGGCTGGAGTGTTAATTCTAATGGGCTCTGCCCAACAATTCCTGATACAACCAGATCAAAAAAAAGTTTTCTTTCCATCTGAACCCACTCAAACATTCAAGGCACATTCTTTAACTGCGGAAAACCACCACCTATTTCAAGGTTTCATACAACACCACGACAGCGCTCAGGCTGGTTTGATGGTGGCGCTTTTGGTTGGTGACACTCAATACATTGAATCCAACACAAAGCAACAATACAAAGCTCTTGGACTCAGCCACCTTTTAGCAGTGAGTGGAATGCACATTGGTCTAATCTTCCAAGCCATTATTATGTTGTTACAAATAACAACTAAAAACCGTTTTCCAAAATTGATTGTGATTCTGGGATTGCTTTTGATTTGGGGATTTGCACACATAGGCCAATACAGCCCCTCATTGCTCAGGGCTTGCATCATGTTCACAGCGATTCACATCGGTAAAATCATCAATCAAAAAAGCGGCGCCCTAAATGCCTTGGGGATA
Organism: Crocinitomicaceae bacterium; assembly: GCA_040375215.1. Lineage (GTDB taxonomy): Bacteria > Bacteroidota > Bacteroidia > Flavobacteriales_D > Sanyastnellaceae > CAMCTV01. The sequence continues at coordinate 1,096 of JBEISW010000298.1, forward strand.
TCCTTTGTTGTAATGTTAATCCTTCAACCTGAGCTACAATACCATTGGGGATTTATTCTTTCCCACTTAGCAGTGCTTGGTATTATACTGCACCATAGAAGGTGGCAGCACATCACAGAACAAATGAGGTCTTGGAAAAGATGGATGGTGCAATCTTTGGTCGTTACATGGGGAGCGCAGCTGTACACCTCCATTTTCCTGCTTCCACTGACACTCACTATACCCACATATTTTTTGCTATCCAACTTCATCCTAGTCCCCTACTTTTCAATTCTGCTCTTTACTTGCTTTGGAGAATGGCTATTGAAAATTAGCATACCCGCTTTTCCTTTCCACATCATTAACCAGTTTCTTTTCAATGGACTTGAATGTGTATTACAAGCATTGGGAAAAATGCCCAACCTACAAATTCAATTTCATGCCCAGTGGTGGTTGGTATTAATAGCAATTTTGTCATTGGTTATTCTTTACTATCTATTGCTTGAATTCACTTGGCGAAAAAGTATTCTTTGGGGACTTTTAAGTATCAATTTGATTACTGCAATTGGAACCGTATCCATAGTTTTCTCAAGACCTGAAATTCATCTCTGGCGAAACAAAAACCAAAAAAGAAGACTATGGAGCCATCAATCACAAGGTCATTGTTCCAATCAAAAATTTTCACCTTCAATATTCTTGGTGCAAAAGGGCGTTGAAATCCAACAAAGCCCATAACTTTGTTGTATGGATTTGAGTCGTTTTACATGGGTTGAATGTCCGCGTGATGCCATGCAAGGCATGACACATTTCATCCCTACTAGCCAGAAAATAGACTACATCAATCAATTGATTGCAGTGGGTTTTGAGGTGATAGACATTGGAAGTTTTGTCAGCGCTAAAGCAATACCACAATTGCAAGACAGCCATGAAGTGATTAATGGTGTACAATGGCAAAAGAAAAAACCTGATTTTTTGGTTATCGTTGCCAATGAGCGCGGTGCAGAAAATGCCTGCAAAGAAGAGCTTGTGGATACCTTGGGATTTCCATTCTCTGTCTCGGAAACTTTCCAGCTTAGAAACACTGCAGCGACACAAAAGGACAGTCTATCCAGATTGGATGAAATCTTTAAAATGACTGAATCTGCGAAAAAGAAATTGGTAATTTATCTGAGTATGGCATTTGGCAATCCATACGGAGATGAATACAGCACTGACCTTGTACTAGAATGGTGTCAGCAATTGGCTGAACGATATCCACAAAGTGTTTTTTCATTGAGTGATACCGTTGGAGCTGCCACTCCTGAACAAATAGAGTCATTGTATTTAAAGGCAACTGAAAAATTTCCGCATTTAACATTGGGACTACATTTGCATGCCACACCTCAGGATGCATTGATAAAAGCGCAATCGGCGCTGAAAAGCGGATGTCCGCGAATAGACACCGCAATGGGAGGCTGGGGTGGGTGTCCCATGGCTACCAATGAACTCACAGGAAATTTAGACTCAGCTGTTTTAAAAGAACTCCTCTACCCCAACGAACGTTACGATTGGGAATCCTTTGCAAAAGCCCAAATCATGGCCCATACTTTATTCCAAAAAGCATGAGAGGAATAATCGTTTTGCCACTCGTTTTAGCGTGGACCGTTTTCTGTGGACTATTGGGAATATTGATGCGGATATTTTTGCCGGCCGATCAATGCGTAAAGTTGATTGCCTACCATCTTTGGGCTCCAATGATTTTCTTTTTGTTCGGAA
>JBEISW010000229.1:0-3815 GCA_040375215.1 Crocinitomicaceae bacterium
GTTGCCAACGAAGAAGAAGTGAAGGCCAATTGGGAAAGATTGAAGTTGAAAGAAGGAAACAAAGGTGTTTTGGCAGGAGTACCTCAGTCCTTGCCAGCGATGGTTAAGGCTCAACGTATCCAAGAGAAGGCTAGGGGTGTGGGTTTTGATTGGGATGAGCCACAACAAGTATGGGATAAGGTAAAGGAAGAAATGGAGGAATTTCATCAGGCATGTGAATCAAAAGATGAGCAGAACAAAATGGATGAGTTGGGCGATGTTTTGTTTTCGATTATCAATTACGCGCGATTTGTTGGATTGAATCCTGAGGAAGCGCTGGAAAGAACCAACAAGAAATTCATCCGTCGTTTTCAGTTTATGGAGGGTAAAATGCAAGAGCAAAGCTTGACCTGGGATGAAATGAAACTTGAAAGTTTGGATGTTTTTTGGAATCAAGCCAAAAAGGAAGGGTTGTAGTAAATCACAACTGTATTAATCTCTTTGCATATTCGCGCATTCCAAGGGTGGCGTGAAGCTCAATGGAATGAAAGTGGCCTAGTATGTGATGCGGTATTTTTGGGTCGATAATCCATTTCTCACATTTTTCTGTGGTGAATTCAACAAGACTTGCTGCTGGATAAACGAGAAGGCTAGTTCCAATCACCAAGAAAATGTCAGCCTTTTGAGTGCGTTGAATTGCGGTTTCAAGCATGGGCACCTCTTCACCAAACCAAACAATATGAGGTCTCCAATGACCACCTTTTGGCGTGCGTTCAAGATGCATGACATCCTCTGCAGCTGTTATGTTTCCCGAATCAACAGTGCATCTTTTTTTTAATATTTCGCCATGGAGATGCATTACATTTTTAGATCCTGCGCGTTCGTGGAGGTCGTCAATGTTTTGTGTGATAATCTCCACATCAAAATCTTTTTCTAATTCCGCTAGTATGAAATGCGCTTCGTTGGGCTGAGCATTGATTACTTGTTGGCGACGCATGTTGAAGAAATCAAGAACCATTGAAGGGTTTCTTTCACAGGCTTCAGGTGTTGCTACCTCCTCTATGCGATGGTTTTCCCATAAACCATCTCCGTCTCTGAAAGTTTGAATACCGCTTTCTGCGCTTATACCAGCGCCACTGAGCACAATGAGTTTCTTTTTCATCTCAAGGAAAAATAAGCAATACCAGCCTTTACTTCCCAATCTACAATTTCCCATCGGATGAGCTTGGCCAAAATCTTTTGAGCGATTTGTCTTTTCATGCCAATGTTTTTGGATAAAGCACTCAGTGATTTTGTTCCAAGTTTTAACTCACCAATGAGCTGTTGTTCTTTAGGACTGTAAAAAAACTTCTCGGGTCTTTCTTGCTCTTCCATTTTCCAAACATCATGAATGACGGCGGGAGCAACTATATTGTTGTCATGCTCTCTGAGATAAGCTTTCCATTCTTGTGGGATATCCTCGCATAGAGTGGGTTTGGAAATGTTCTCGGGAATATTGACTTCTAGTACAAATCTGTCATCTACCTTCCACGTCTGAAATTGGAGGTGAACAGGAGGTTTGCAATATTGATGAGCTGCAAATTGCATCATGTGAAATTCCTCTTCAGGTCTAATTCCACCGATAGCCCCATTGTCTTTAACACCAATGAGAATTCTACCTCCAATGGTGTTGGAAAAGGCTGAAATGGTTTTGGAGATTTTTCGGGCTTCGTCTATTCTTAATTTGAAATCCTGCTGAACGTGCTCTCCTTCGGCAATCCATTTTTTGATGTAAGGAACTTGATTTGCGCTAGGCATCTTTATTCACAATAAATCGACAGTAGTGTGATGTCATCTATTTGTTCCTGGGAACCCAAGAATTCTCTTATCTTATCACTGAGATAGCTTGGTCCTTTTTCAAAAAAGTTTGGCTCATGTATCCACTTTTCTAAACCAACCCATTTTAATCTTTTGTTGTTTGGTCCACCCATTAGATCCAAAAGACCATCAGAAAAAAGCATTATCCTCTTCTGATGTGCATTGAATCTACCTGTGTCCACTTCAGATTCATGCGCAATCATTCTAAAGAAACCTTTGCTTTTGGAGATGATTTCCGTTTGATCTTTATCTAAAATTACAATGTTGGAGTTAAAGTTGGCGTATTGGACATCGCTGGTTTTAAATTCAATTTTTAATATGCAAAAATCAACCCCAACACTTTCTAAAAATTCAAGTTTGTCAATATGCACTTTGCTTTTTAAACCAACGATGATTTCTTGCGCGGCTGCTTCAATGTTGATGTCATCGGATTGACTGAGCAAGTAGGACTTGGCAATGTCAATGACCAATACGCTTAATAGTGCGCCTGCCAAGCCATGGCCTGTGCAGTCACCTTGAATGATGTATCCAAAATTTTGCGTTTTGTGCACCCAATGAAAGTCACCGCTGATCACTTTCAAAGGAGATTCATACAAATAAGTAGATTTTATCTCAGGGCTCAAAACGTCCAAAGATGGCACAAAAGCGTTCTGGATAATTTTCGCGTACTCAAGACCTTCCAATAATTCTTGATTTTTTTGCTCCAATTCGGCTGTGCGAACATTCACCAAATTTTGCAAATCCTCATTCAGAATTCTGAGCTCCTTTTCTTGCGCTTCTAATCGGCGTTCATTATCATACGCATGGATAGCTTCAAGTATCGTTAGTTCCAAATCTTTGGGATACCAGGGTTTTTCAATGAAATGGAATAATCCGGTGTTATTGATGACATCCGCAACAGCTTTGACGTCGGCCTGTCCGGTTAACATGATTTTCTTACACTTTGGAATGATCTGGCTAACTTGTATTAAAAGATCACTTCCTTTCATGGGGTACATCAAATAATCACTGATGATGAGTACCAGTTCTGACTCAGCTTGGACAATACCATTGCAGGCTTCCAAAGCACTAGCGGCATTGTCTAATGCAATCAATGTTATGTCTTCAGGAAGAAAACGCTTCAGATGGTTGATCAGCACATTTAAGATGATGGCATCATCATCCACAGCAATGATGTATCTCTGATATTTACTGAATTCACTCATGTTTTATTTGGAGCTATTTTCTAAATGTATTTTCATGTCTTCTATTCCTTGACGAATAAGAGCAACCATCCTATGACCGTGATGAGGACCGTCACCAACTATTTGTTCATCGACAATATAAGATCTAAAATGTTCTAAAGCAGACAACGCCTCATCCATACCCATGTTATGTAGGTTAGGTCTCAACTCGTGCAATCTTGCTCTGATAACACCAATATCTTGTTCATCAATCGCTTTATTTAACTCATTGGCAATTCTGGTTCCTTCTCTCACAAATAGATGGACAATACTATTAACCACTTCAGGATCTTCACCCACTAAATCCTTAATACGATCAAGACCAAAAGAAGGTGAAGTATTGAATTCTGAAATCATTGCCGAATCGTTTTTTTCTTTTTTTCGGAAATATTTGGATAAGGTTTGAATGATTTCTAATTCCTCAAAAGGTTTAACTAAATAATCGTCCATTCCCGCGCTTTGACATTTGATGCGTTCTGATTGTTGCGCGTTGGCCGTTAGAGCTATAATGGGGATGATAATCCCTTTGGATCGCATTATTTTACAAGCCTCAATTCCGTCGATGGTGGGCATTTGAATGTCCATCAATACAAGGTCATATTTGTCATTGCTGATGATTTCCAGAGCTTGAATACCATCATGTGCTTCAGAAACGACAACACCCTGTCTATTCAGAAAAGCATTGGCAACTGCTCGGTTAAGCGCGTTGTCTTCAACAACAAGTACCCGCATTCCAGAAATGTTGAACGCATTGGA